>JAQTRJ010000122.1 GCA_028711875.1 bacterium
CAGCCGCTGCGCCAGCGTGCGCGCCGCCACCGCCACGGCCACGGAGTGCTTCCAGAATTCGTTGCGGTCGAAGTCCCCCACCACTCCCTCGCGGTCAAACAGATCGAGCACGGCGCTGGAGAGAACCAGATGCCGCAAATTTGTCATTCCGATAATCATGACCGCCTGATGGACGCCGGTGACCTCGTGCCTGATTCCGAAATAGGACGAGTTCACAAGCTTGAGCACGCGGGTCGCCAGCGAAATATCCCCCTCGACGATGCCGGAAACCGTCTGCATGGACACATTCGGGTCGTCGCTGCTCTCCAGCAGCCGCACCGCGACGTCGGGCAGCGTGGGCAGTGTTTTCACGTCGCGCAGCGCCAGCGCCACTTTTTCCCGCTGGTTCATCGCGCGATCTCCGGAATAATGGAAAAAATATACTGGAAATAGTCCGTGACCTCGGCCGCCATCCACGGAAGCGTCAGCAGCAGCACCAACGCGGTCACCACGATCTTCGGAATAAACGCCAGCGTCATCTCGTTGATCTGCGTCACCGCCTGAAATATCGAAATCGTGATTCCCACCACCAGCCCTGCCAAAAGCATGGGCGCGCTGATCGTTAAGGCCGTCGTCAGCGCCTGCGTGGTCAGATAGAGAGCAAGCTGTTGCGTCATGATGATCCTTACCGGAAACTCTTGACGAGCGATTCCACAACCAGATACCAGCCGTCCACCATCACGAACAGCAGAATTTTGAACGGCAGACTCACCATGACTGGCGGAAGCATCATCATCCCCATCGCCAACAGCACCGAGGACACCACCATGTCAATGATGAGAAACGGCAGATACAATGCAAAGCCGATCTGGAATGAGATGCGCAGCTCGCTGATGATGAACGCCGGCACCAGGACACTCAGACCGATGTCGGACGGATTCTCGGGCCGCGGCTGACCGGAGAGATTCACGAACAGCGCCAGGTCTTTCTCGCGCACCTGCCGCATCATGAACTCCTTGAACGGCTTCGTCGCGTTGTCGAGCGCCGTCTGCTGGTCAATCGTCTTGGCCATGTACGGTTTGAGCGCCGTTTCGTTCACCGTGTTCAGCGTCGGCGACATCACGTAGAAGGAGAGAATCAGCGCAAGTCCGACTACAAGCTGCGCCGGCGGCACCTGATTGGCGCCCATCGCCTGACGAACGAAATGCAGCACGACCAGAATCCGCGTGAAACTGGTCATCATCAGCACCAGCGCCGGGGCCAGCGCCATGAGCGTCATCAGGCCGATGATCTGCAGCGTCGGAACGACTTCCGTCGGATCCGACGATTGCGAGAGCTTCAGCGTCACGCTCGGCAGTTGCTGAGCCAGGGCGGCGTGCGACCACGCGAACAGCGCGAAGATCGCGGCCGCGCTGCGTGCCAGCGTTCGTTTCATGATTCGGCGCGCTTCAGGAATTCGCGGAAGCTCGGAACGCCGCGCGGTTTGCGGACGACGGCGTCGAGCACGGTTTGACGATCCGCCGGATCGCGGATCTCCATGAGGGACGTCAGACTCTTGTCGGTCGCGCCCACCAGAAGCACGCTCGATCCGACTTCGAGAATATAAATCTGCCGTTTGGGACCGAGCGATTTAACGGCCACCACCCGCCAGCCTTCAACTCCGTTCTCGCTGAAGCGTCCCCCGATGTTCAATCGGCGGAGCGCGTAGGCGAGTCCGAGAATCAGACCCAGAATACCCGCCAGCGCGGCGATGGTCTTGAGAATTTCGATCCAGCCCATCAGTTGCGCCGTGACCGCACGATCTCATGCGGCGAAATGATTTCCGTCAGGCGGACGGCGAAATTCTCGTCCACCACCACGACCTCACCGCGCGCGAACAGCCGCCCGTTCACGAATAAGTCCACCGGCTCGCCGGAGAGCTTGTCAAGCTCCACGATTGACCCCGGCGCGAGCCGGATGATGTCGCGGATCAGCATCGTCGTACGGCCCAGCTCGATCGAAATCGGGAGCTCGATGTCGAGCACCAATCCCATCTCTTTTCCGATCTCAGGACCCTTCACCGGTTCATCGTAAGTCTCCGGTTCGTCCCCTGCGGCAACGCTGTTATCGGGGAAACACGCCTGCCAGAAGTCCAGCGAAATAATCTGAAAGACCGACTCCGGCGTATCGAGACCGATGTCCAGACGATTAATCATCCACACGGTGCCGACAAAATCAGCCGGCGTCAGATCCACCAGCGCCGCCTTGACGTCGTCAATCCCGATGCCGTGTCCGACGTCTTCCGCCAAACGGCCGCTGAATCCGACCATCACCTCGCGGAACATGTCGCGGATCGGCTCCAGATGCTCTTCATGCGAGAACGGCGTCGAACCGTTTCCCAGCAGCAGCAGATCTCCGAGCTTTCCGGCCGTCTCGCGCCCCATCACAAACTGCACTTTGCCCGGTCCGCCTTCCGTCACCGTCATGCTCGCGATGACCACTTCGCCCGGCAGCGCCGCCTTCAGCTCCTTGAAATCGAATTCTTGCGGTCCCTGAGCCTGAACCGTAACCTCGCGCTCCAGGAATCCGCGCAGCGATTCCTCAAGCACGGTGCGGAACAGTTCTTCCGCTTGCTCGACCTTCTGGTCCAGCACGTCATTGAGAAGTAGATTACCCAAGATTAGCCTCCTCCAAGGCGGTTACTCGGCGAAGGATGCGAACCGCCCGCTTCGAATTCGATGCGCCCGGCTCGCCCCAGAATTTCACGCGACCGTTCACCCACACCTTCAAACCTTCCCCCCGACGCTCGTCAATCCGAATCACGTCGCCCGGCTGCAGCCGCATGATGTCTTTCATGCTCAAATGCGACGAGCCAAACTGCGCCGTAATCGGCAGTCGCGTGAGCCGGATTCGCGTTTGCAGCTCCTCGAACTCGTGATGCGAAATCCGCTTCGTCACCGGACTCGCCCAGCTGGTGGACAAATTCTGAATCAACGGATCGAGAACGAAATAGGGAAAACACAGATTCATCGGGAAGGTCATATCCCGAATCACGATTTCGAACGACACCACCGCCGCCGTTTCCGAGGCTGGAGCGATCTGCACGAACTGCGGATTGGATTCGAACGATTCGATATACAGGTTCATCCGGAAGATTTGCCGCCAGGAATCCGTGAGAATGCTCAGTGCCGACTCGGCGACCTTGCGCAGAATGTTCTGTTCGATGATCGTCAGTTCGCGGATGCTCCCCACGCGATTTCCCGTCCCGCCCAACAGCCGGTCCACCACGGTCAGCGCGAACTGCGGAGACACTTCGAGGATCGCCGAGCCTTTCAGATTCTTGGACGCCACGATGTAGATGCACGACGGCACCGACAGCGACAGCATGTACTCCGAATAGGTGGCCTGATCAATGGACAGCAGATTGATGTCCACCAGCGTCCGCAGCGTGCTCGACAAATACGTGCCGAAGCTGCGCGCAAACGTGTCGTGAATCGTGCGCAGCGCCCGCAGCTGATCCTTCGAAATGCGGTCGGGATGTTTGAAATCGTAGAGATGGATCGAGCGCTCTTTCGTCTCCGCCACGGGCTCGTAGCTCTGGGCGGCGGACACGCTGCGCAGCAGCGCGTCAATCTCGTCTTGAGTGAGAATCTTGCTCATGATCGCCTACTGTAGAACGTATCCCGTGAACAGCACCCGCGACACCGGATCGTCGGCGAACTGCTCGTTGACGATGACCTTGACTTCGTCTTTCAGCGTGTCGCGGTATTGGACGTTGGCCAGTTGTTCGAACGGCTTCGAAGCCAGCAGCGAAATCACGGCGTCCCGGATCAGCGGAGCCTTGCTCTCAAACAGCTTGTCCGATTCAAGAGCCGTGGTTTCCAGACCGATCTTCACCGCCAGAAAGCGGCGGCCCGCCGTCTCCGCGGGATTCACCACGAACTCATCGAGCATCACCACGCTCGCCTCTTTCGCCTCTTCCTTCGGCGGTTCCTTCGGCTCCTCGGATTTGACTTCGGTCGCTCCCGCGGGATGGCTGAAGATAAGCGCCTTTTGCAGATAGTACGAACCCGCAATCTGCACGAGCAGTACCGCCGCGAAAATCGCCCACTTGGGAGGGACGAATTTTTTCGCCGGTTTCTCCGCCGCGGGCGCGTCCGTCGGTTCCGGCGACGCGGGCGGAGCAGATTTTTTCTGTTCCGGTTCTGATTTGGGCATGACGAACCTCATAGACGCCGAACCGCATCGCCTCGCTCCCGATGAATCGCCATGTCACAGGAGGCGATGCCAAAACGGCAAAAAAAACTGAAACCCACCGAGGCGTGGTTGGCGGAGCGAACAGCGGACATAGCGCGGATGGAAGCGGAAGCGACGAGGAAGCGATCGGAAGGAAGGGAGGGCGGGGCCGCCGGAGCGGCCCCGCCCGGTCGTCATGCTTACCGCTTGAGCTGCGTCACTTCGTTCAGAAGCGCATCCGCAGTCGTAATCACCCGCGCGCTGGCTTGAAAGCCCCGCTGCGCGATAATCATATCGGTGAACTGCTCAGCCAAGTCCACCGTCGAAAGCTCGAGGTAACCCGAGTAAATCTGGTTGACGTTGCCGGTTTCCAGTCCGATCATCGCATCGCCCGAGTTCACCGTGGCGCTGTAGATGTTCTCGCCGGAGAGCTGCAATCCCGACGGATTCGCGAACCGCGCCAGCGCAATCTGCCCCAGCGTGCGCGAAATTCCGTTCGAATAGCTGCCCGTGATTTTTCCGGTGCTGTCCACCGCGAAGTCCTGCAGCACGCCCATGCCGTGACCGTCCTGATTCAAAGCGATGGTTGTGCTGTCGGAAGCGAACTGCGTGATGCCGTCGAACGTCCCGACGGTGCCGCCGTTCAAATTGATGACCATGCCCTGCGCTTCCCCCGGCGAGAACGTCAGCGGACCGCCTTCGAACGCCAGCAGAGAGCCGTCGGTGTTGAACCGCACTGATCCGTGGTTGCCCATGAGCCGGTCGTTGATGTCGTCAATCGCGCCGTCGTCAGCCACGATCTCCCAGTCCCATTTGTTGGCCTCGGTGACGTCCTGCGTGAAGTTGATTTCCACCTTGTGCTTGTCGCCGCGGCTGTCATAGACGTTGATCGAAGTCGAGTGCGTTCCCGTCGTTCCCGCTTCGGTGTTGGCGAAAGTCGGCAACAGCATCGCCGAAGCCGCGCTCTGATCTTCGAACGTCATCGAAATCGTCGTCTGGCTTGTCCCGCTCAAATTGTCGCGGAGGAGGAATTTGCCCGATGCGTCAAGACTGATCGTCGCCCCGTCCTCGGAGCCGCTGTGATATCCCGAGTCCGAATTGATGCGGCTGATGAGATCTCCCAGCGTCGTACCGTCGTTGCTCGCGCCGTAGGTAAAGGTAAAGTCGACGGCCGCGCCCTCCCGATCGGTGCCGCTGATCGTAATGACGTCGCCATCATCCAAATCGGCGGTGACTTGATCCAGATCGTTGATGGCGGTCGCCGTCGTCGCCGGATTGCTGTCCGACGTGAACGCGATGGACGCCGTGTGCACGCGCGCCGTAGAGGCGTTCGCATTCAGGTTGCAGAAATACTGAATCTCCGTCGTCGCCCGCGCCGGATCCTTCTCGCCAAACGGCAGCGTCAGCGGCTCCACCGACGAAGAACTGATCAACACGCCGTTCTTATCGGCCAGCCGTCCCAACACGTGATAGCTTCCCCCCGCCGCCAGCAGCGAGCCGTCCGCGTCAATCTGGAAGTTTCCCGATCGCGTGAAATACTGCTGATCGCCGTTGCCAACCACGAACAGTCCGTCACCCGAAATCGCCAGATCGGTGCGATTCCCGGTGTTCTCGAAGTTGCCCTGCTCGAACACGCGGTCAATCGAGGAAATTCTCATCCCCAGCCCGACCTCGATTCCGTTCTTGCCCCCGCTGCTCTCCGAAGGCCCGTTGGCCGCCTCGAGCAGCTGCGAGAAACCGGTCGCAAACGACACGCGGCTTCCCTTGAATCCGATGGTGTTGACGTTGGCGATGTTGTCGCCGATAACGTCCATTCGGGTCTGATGATTGGTCAGTCCCGAAACCGCACTGAACAACGATGGCATCATAGTTTGGGTTCCTCCACGGGCTTCAGTCGTTCCACCCGTTTTGGGCCTCCTACAAGAGGGCCGGCCCGGTGATTAGACGATGACTGCACTATCTATCTGTGTGAACACATTCCCGCTCTGAGCCGCTCCGTCCACGGCCGTGATCACCGTGCGGTTCTTTACGCTGACCACGAACGCCAGATTATCCATCAGCACCAGCGACTCCCGCGCGCCCTTCCCGGCCGCGCTCTGTACTCCCTGCTGCAACCGCTGCATCTGCGGCTCGGTCAGAGATATTTGCCGCGACAGCAGCCGCGACTGCGCATGAGCCGAAAACGAAAGCGGCTTGCTCTGTCCCAGCTCCTGCTCGAACACCGTTTGAAAATCCGTCCCGCGCGCGGCCCCGCTTCGCGACGGTTCCGTCGTCGGCTGAATCGGCTGCGTTCCGGTGAGCCCCGGAATCGGCGGAAGTTTTCCGATGGCGTCCGTCACGGATTATCCTTCCTTCTCTTCATCGGGTTCGCTGAGAGAAATCACGTCCCCGAGCGCGATCTCGCGATCGCCCAC
>JAQTRJ010000123.1 GCA_028711875.1 bacterium
GTCAAGGAGAAAATTTAATTCTTGTTTATTAGATGGTTATATCCATAAAAAGAAATAGGTGGACAAGTCCACCTATTTCAGATCGAATTACGGACTCTACTTGATGAATTTCGCCAGCACGGCTTGCGCCTGTTCCACGACCTGCCGGATACCGCCGGGGTCTCGGCCTCCAGCGGTCGCCATGTGTGGACGGCCTCCGCCTCCTCCGCCCACCAGTTTGGCAAGCTCCTTGGCGATGGGCACGGAGTCTATGCCGCGCTTGACCAGATCGGGTGTGAGCGTCACCACCAGCGCGGGCTTGTCATCAATCGCGGCGGCAAGCACGGCGATTCCCGATTTCAGCTCTTCGCGCAGAGCGTCGGCCATGCTCTTGAGCTCATCCATGCTGCGGGCGCTAACTTCGGCGGCCACCAAGCGTGTGTTGCCGATAGCTACCGCCGTGTCCACTAATTTGTGCATGGCCGATGCCGCGACTTCAGCTCGCAGCGTTTCGAGCTCCTTCTCAAGCTGCCTATGCTCTTCAAGGGATTTTTTGAGTTTTTCGATGGGATCGCTGCCTTCGCTGTGGAGTAGCGCGGTCAGTTCGTCAACTTTATTCCGCCTTTCGAGAAGATAGTGCAGAGCGCGGTCGCCGGTGCGAGCCTCGATTCTGCGCACGCCCGCCGCGACGGAAGTCTCGGCACAAATCACGAAAACACCGATATCTCCGGTACGTTTCACGTGACACCCTCCGCACAGCTCGCGCGAAATCACCGTCTCGCCATCGCCGATTTCGATCATCCGCACTTCATCGCCGTATTTCTCGCCGAACAAGGCCATCGCTCCGAGTCCCTGTGCCTGCTTCAGCGGCATGATCTTGGGAGTGACCGGCCAGTTCTCGCGGATGTGGTCGTTGACGATCTTCTCGATTTCCGAAAGCTCCGCTGCGGTCGGTTTCTCGAAGTGAGTGTAGTCGAATCGCAAGTAATCCGGCCCGACGTATGAACCCTGCTGATGAACGTGATCGCCGAGCACCGTTCGCAGAGCTTTCTGAAGAAGATGCGTCGAGGTGTGGTTGTACTGCGTGGGGATGCGGTGAGAGGAATCAACAGATAGATAGACTTCGAAGTCTGAGATTGGGCGTTTGCCATCGCCCGACAATGACTCTAGTGAATCATCTGATATGGGGATGCCGATATGGACAATTGCATCCCCCTTTATCTCGATCCTCCTTATCGCGAAACGATGGTTACTCTCCGATTTATACTGGAAATCAGCATGTCCTATATCTGAGATTTGGCCTCCAGATTCGGCATAGAAGGGCGTTGCCTTTGGTGCGAAGCGTACCAGGTTGTGGATTTTGTCAAACACAATATCCTGCAATAACGATCTGGCCGTCAGATTGTCGTATCCCACAAACTGCGTAGGACCGTGGATAATATAGGTGGCATCCACGGCTTGATCCCACTCATCTTCTTTAAATGTTCCCACCTTTCTCGCACGGGTCTTCTGCTTCTCCATCTCCTTCTGAAATCCCGTCTCGTCCACGGTCAAGGATTCCTCCCGCGCCATGAGCTGCATGAGATCGAGCGGGAAGCCGAACGTGTCATAGAGACGGAACGCTTCCTCGCCGGGAATGACGGTTGTTTTCTCGCGGCGGATTTGCTCCACGACTTCCGCAAAGCGCTCCAGCCCGCGGTCGAGCGTCTTTCCGAAATGCTCTTCCTCCGCCTGAATCACGCGCGCGATGTGAACGTGCCGCTGCTTCACTTCGGGAAACACGTCGCCCATCACGTCCACCAAAACGGGTAACAACTGATGCAGGAACGGTTCATGCACATCGAGCTTGCGGCCGAAGCGTGCAGCGCGGCGCAGGATTCTCCTTAGCACATAGCCGCGTCCTTCGTTGCTCGGCATGGCCCCGTCGGCAATCGCGAACGAGAGACAGCGAATGTGATCGGCAATCACGCGATGAGGAATTCCGCTCGCATCCAATAGATAGGGCTTGCCGGAAATCTCCGCCACGCGCTGAATCAGCGGCTGAAACAAATCGGTTTCGTAGTTGGATTTCAGATTGCCCATCACGGCGGTGATGCGCTCGAGTCCCGCGCCCGTGTCCACGTGCTTGGCGGGAAGGTCAAGTAGTTTGCCGTCGGCCTGCGCGTCGAACTGGATGAACACGAGATTCCACAGCTCGATATAGCGCGGCGAGCCGGTGTTTACGAACGCGTTCGGATCGGAATCGAACTCTGGCCCGCGATCAATGTGCAGCTCGCTGCACGGCCCGCACGGCCCGGTGTCGCCCATGCTCCAGAAATTGTCCTTCTTGCCGAATCGCAGCACGTGTGAAGGTTCGATGTCGGTCTCGCCGCGCCAAAGTTTTTCCGCTTCGTCGTCCGTTTCATAGACGGTGGCGTAGAGTTTATCTTTCGGCAGTCCATAGACGCGCGTGATCAAATCCCACGCCCAAGTGATCGCTTCCTTCTTGAAATAATCTCCGAAACTCCAGTTGCCGAGCATCTCGAAAAAGGTGTGATGATACGGCGACGGCCCGACTTCTTCGAGATCGTTGTGCTTGCCGGAAACGCGGATGCACTTCTGAGTGTCGGCAACGCGCGTGGTTTCCGGCTTCTGCCGGCCGAGAAAATACGGCTTGAACTGGTTCATCCCCGCGTTGGTGAAGAGCAGGGTGGGATCGTTCTGCGGAATGACCGGCGCCGACGGCACGATGGCGTGGCCGCGCTCGCGGAAAAACTCAAGGAAAGATTTTCGGATTTCGTTGGAGTTCATGGGTTGTCAGGCGCAAGAGATCAGTCTTCGGGTTCGAGAGCGTTTTCCCGCAGAACGCTGCGGATCGTGTCAAAGGAAAAGCCCCGCCGCGCGAGCAGGCCGGACAAACGGCGGTGGCGCGTTTCAGGATCGAGATTTTTATATGACGGTTGTTTTCGGCGAATGAGTTCGCGTGCGAGTTCCATGTCGGAGTCGCGCGGAGCAAGCTCATCGGCCACGCTCTTCGCCAGCGGGCCGGCAATTCCGCGCTGCCGCAATTCGCGCACGAGAACCGCCGCCGCGCGGGGGCGGAGCGACAGGCGCGCGCGCACGAACTCTTCGGCATACCGGCGATCATCGAGCAACCGCTCGTCGCGGAGCCGCTTCAGCGCGAGTCCGATTTCGCTCGATTCATAGCCGCGTGTTGAGAGTTTCTCGCGCAGTTTTTTCTCCGAATACGGCCGCGACGCCAGCAGCTTGACCGCGTATTGCAGTGCCGTCGCCGGGTTTCGCGGGCGACGTATTTCCGCATCGTCGCGCAACATCATGGCCGGGTCGGTCCGACGAGAAGATCGAAACCGACACCGATCTGCACCAGCCACGCGGAGGCCGGCCCCACCGATTGCCGTCCGTGCGGCTGATCAAGACCGACGTGGTACGATCCCTCGGCCAGAATCGAAAGCCCCGTGGAACTTGGAGACTTCACGCCGACATGAAACGAGGCCGTGGGAAATTCTCCGTCGAAAGTCAGCTTGCTGCCATCGAGCTTGGCGACGGATTCGCCGTGCGACAGCGTATATCCCGCACCAACGCCCGCGTAAAGCGAAGGAATCGTCCTCGTTCGCAGTGATGCGCGTCCGCCAAGTTCGATCTGAAAATAGTTCGCGTTGGCGTGCGGATCGGGATCGCCCGTTTGATTGTTCCAGAACAAAAAGCTCGGCCCGAACAGAATCGGCCTTCGCGGCGCTTCGATGTCCATGCGAATGCCGAACGCGTATCCGCCGCCGGTACGAAAGGGATTGTGATTCGGGTCAATCTCCGGTCCGGTTTTGGGCGTACCTGAGTTCGCGTAGCCGGTGGTCAGCACCAACTGATGCGCGCGCGCCGGCTGAGACAGGAACAGCGTGATACAAAACGGAACGACGCAAGCGAAAATCCTAACGATATACGGGAGTCTTGTTCTCACGACGCGGTTTTTTTCGACTTGGCGCGAGGTTCGGCGGATTCCTGACCGTTCGGCCCGGCGGTGGATTCCACGAGCGTTTCGAATCCGAGCGCGCGACGCAGTTCGTGTTCGATTTGATCGAGAATCGGCGCGTTGTCCTTCAGGTATTCGACCACGCGATCTTTGCCCTGCCCGAGACGATCCTCGCCGTAGCTGTACCACGTTCCGCTCTTGGAAACGATGCCGTGCTGCGAGGCGAGTTCGAGCACGTCGCCTGCGTGGTCAATGCCCTTGCCGTATAAAATATCAAATTCGGCCTCGCGGAAGGGAGCCGCGAGTTTGTTTTTCACCACCTTCACGCGTGTGCGGTTGCCGATGATCTGATCGCCGTCCTTCAGAGAGGCGATGCGGCGGATGTCCATGCGGATCGTGGAATAAAACTTGAGCGCGTTGCCGCCGGTGGTGGTTTCGGGGTTGCCGAACATGACGCCGATTTTCATGCGCAGTTGGTTGATGAAGATCAGCGACGTGCGCGAGCGCGAGACCACCGCCGTCAATTTGCGCAGCGCCTGACTCATGAGTCGCGCCTGCAAACCCGGCAGCGCGTCGCCCATTTCGCCTTCGATTTCCGCCTTGGGAACGAGCGCGGCGACGGAGTCCACGGCAATCACGTCGAGTGCGCCGCTGCGGATCAGGGCTTCGGCAATTTCCAGCGCCTGTTCGCCGGTATCCGGCTGGCTGACGAGCAGTTCGTCGGTGTTCACGCCGAGCGCCTGCGCGTATTGCGGATCGAGTGCGTGTTCCGCGTCAATAATCGCCGCGTAGCCGCCCTGTCGCTGCGCCTGAGCGATAATGCTTAGAGCGAGTGTGGTCTTGCCGGAAGATTCCGGTCCGTAGATTTCGATGACGCGGCCGCGGGGGACGCCGCCCACGCCCAGCGCCACGTCCAGAGACAGCGCGCCGGTGGAAATGGTTTCCACCCGCTGAATCGGACCGCTGTCGCCCAGCCGCATGATCGAGCCTTTACCGTATTGGCGGTCAATCTGCTGCAGAGCCACGTCCAGGTTTTTCTTTCGTTCGTCGTTGTCTTTACTCATGGCCGGTCTCGCTATTGTTGATGATGTTCTGACGAAGGAATCCTGAAGCCGCTATACCGGGCGGCCGGTTTCCGCATAAGTTTTCAGCCGCTCGAACCAGAGTCGCAGTTGGGTCGTGAAGCTGCCGATGATGAGTTTTTCGAGCAGCTGGTTGAGCAGACCTTTCATTTTATAGTCGAGCGTGAACGTCAGCGAACAGGTCTTGTCGTCCACCGCCTCCAAGTGATAGGTCAGCTTCATGTATTCCACTTTTTCATGGAGACGCATGGAACCGCCGATCGGGCTTTCCGTGAACGACTCGCCCGGCGTGCATTGAACGATCCGCATATCCAGCGTTTCGATCTTATCCGTCACGTTCAGGCGCAAACGGCGGATCGAATTTTCGCCGAACGCATCGGGCGGATCCATTTCGAGATCGCGGACGTTGTGCGCCCAGAAAGAGAACTCTTTCGGATCGGTCAGAAGTTCCCAGGCGCGGGCCTGCGGAACGGCGATTTCGGTGATGATGAACTGTCGTTGCACACGATCCTCCTTATCCCGGTTAAGCAATGCCGGGCAATGAATCGGTCAATGGAAAACGGCGGAGCGCCTCGTAGCGCGCGCCTTCCCGCGCGAGATGGCTGCGCACGAGCAAGACCTCGCGCACCGGGATCGGCTCGCTCTCCAGCCGGAAATTCAGCAGCGCCTCGGTCATGCGGTCTTTTCCGATGGGTTCTTTAATGCGCGCCAGCGTCAGATGCGGACGAAACGGATGCTCGTCCCGGTCGAAACCCAATTGCTGCATGGCGTCGTCCACGCGATGCTGAAGTTCGAGCAGAATCGGCGGCGCTTCGATTCCCGCCCAATAGATGCGCGGCCGTTTCGGATTCGGAAAGACTCCCGTATTCTTCAGACGCATCGAGAACGCCGCGATCTCCGAACAGGCGGATCGCAGAGCGGCGTCCAAATCATCCAAGCGGTCGTCTTCGACTTCACCGAGAAATTTCAGCGTGAGGTGCATTCCGCGCGGTTCCACCCACCGGACTCCGCGCCCCAGCCAGCCGATATGAGCTTCCGGTTCGGCCAGAATCTGCTTCCACTGCTCGGGCAAGTCAATCGCAACGAAAAGTCTCATCGCGGTTCGCCGAGTTCCGTGTGGAGAAGCGTGAGGGCGCTGTGCGCGGCACGCAGCTTGATCGTTTCGCGCAAACCGGAGAACTGGAGATGCCGAGTCACGGTCCGCCGTTCCGAGGATACGGCGATCCACACCGTGCCAACGGGTTTCTCCGCCGTTCCCCCGGTCGGACCCGCGATTCCCGTGGTTGCCAGGCTCCATTCCGTGCGTGCCTCGCGGCGCGCGCCCTCTGCCATCGCTCGAGCGACGGATTCCGACACAGCGCCGTGCGCTCTCAGACTGCCGTCGGGAATTCGCAGCTCTGTAAGTTTGGCGTCGTTCGAGTAGGTGATCCAGCCGCGTTCAAACCACCGCGACGAGCCGGGCGTGTCGGTAATCATGCTGCTCACCAGACCGCCCGTGCAGCTCTCGGCAACGGCCAAATGCTGC
>JAQTRJ010000124.1 GCA_028711875.1 bacterium
CACTGAGTGCCGCCGCCATCGCCGCCGATAAACTCGACCTGAATTCGGCCACACTCGAGCAGCTTTATGCGCTGCCGATTTCCACCGAGCAGGCCGACGCGATTTGGCAGCGTCTCCTCTTCGAGGGACCCTTCCACAACATCTACGAACTGCGCGATCTGCCCCAGATGGACGCCGACGCGATGGCGTGTCTGCGCGATCTGGTGCGCGTGAATCCGCCGCGTCCCGCCGACGAGCGCATCGAGCGCATCGAAGATGCCTATTACCGCATCGAGCAGCTGGGCAATGAGGAAGGCACCAACGTCGGTCTGGTGGACGAGTGGATTGACCGTCTGATGGAACCCCTCAACGTCAATGAAGCCACGCTCGACGAATTGATGGATCTGCAGAACGTGTCGCCCGCTGACGCCGTGGCGATCTATCGTCAAGTGCAGCGGCAGGGCGGCATTCGCGGAACCCGCGATCTGCGCGCGGTTCCCGGTCTGTCGAGTTGGGGCTATCGCAATGCGCGCAACTATCTCGGATACGACAGCACGCAAGTTGGACGCACGCTGCACGGCTCCTACACCTTCCGCGCTTATAATACGCCGTTCTTCACCGACGAGGAACTCGCGGTGGATCCCGAAGCGTTGATTGATCCGGTTCCCGACGCCAGTCATAAGCTGCGCCTGACCTATAAGCGCGACTACAAAGCCGGTTTGCTCTGGCATCGAAACCTCGGCGAAGAAACGAAATTCTCGAGCGAAGAACTCTTCACGATTCCGGATTTAAAATGGTTCGCGGGAATCGAAAAACGCTGGCTCGGCCCCGTTCGTATTGATCGCGCTTACGTCGGGAATTATCAGGTGTCGTTCGGTCAGGGCGTGGCCATGGAGAGCGGCGATTATTTCAGCCCGCGTTATTCCGGCTTCGGCTTCGACAAGCGCATCACCGGCGTGGCTCCCGACCTGTCGCGTTCGCAGGAATTTACGCTGCGCGGCGCGGCGTTCGAATCCTCCGCCGGACCGTTCAAAGCGATCGGCTTCTTCTCCTCTGAGAAAAAAGACGCGCTGCTCAATCCCGACGGATCGCTGAACCGGCTCATCACGCTCGTCCCGCGCAACGACGACGACGTCTTCTCACCGGTGCAGGTGCTCGGCAACGGCGACACAGTGTACGTTCCCGCCTTCGAAGGCAGACAATCTATGCTCAACGCCGTGACCGAGGTCGGTATGGGCGGCGAGCTCGCCTATCGCCCGTGGGCCGGGACGTCCATCGGACTCACCGCCACGCAGTTTATGTACGATCGCCCTTTGAAGGCGGGCATCGGCGAACCGTTTCTCATGGGCGCGCGAGTTGGCGCCGACGGATCGGGGGCCGATACCACCGTGGAAATTTACTCCGTGATTGACCCTGCCGAACGCGACGAGATTGCCGGCACCATCAGCTCCGAGATCCTGCAATCCTACCGCTCGACGACCGCTTCGGGACTCTGGGGGAAGTCCGAATCCGTGCGCCGCGTCTACGGCTTGGATCTGATGACGGTAGTCAACAACTACACGTTCCAGTTCGAATATGCCGAGCTCGAACGCACCGGTTCCTATGTTCAGGTCGGCGACGATCCGCATGGCTTGGTCGCGTCCGTGCATGCTCAATGGAATGCGCTCACGATGTTGGCGCTCTTCCGCGACTACGATATCGGCTACGACAATCCTTATTCCCGCGGCTTTGCCAACTATCAGCGTTTCAAGGGAACCACCTTCGAAGACGAGTTCTATCTCGCTGATGAGCAATTCGCTCAGGTTCATCGCCATTCCGCCGCTCCTCAGGCCGAACGCGGCATGTACCTCGAGACCCGCTATCAGGTGTCCCGCCCGCTGTTGGTTGTGGGCGAGATTGACAACTGGACGCGCGTCGCCGATCAGGCCGACTACTATCGCTGGGTCGGTAAGATCACCTATCGTCCGGTCTGGCCGATCGTTGTGCGCGTGCGGCAGAAGCTTCAAGGCCGCTGGAACTATGATCCGGAGCAGGCCACGGGATTCCAAACCTACGAGAACCGCATCAACTTCGAATTCCGTCTCTCACGCTACGACAACTTGCAGCTGCTCTACGCCAGCGGCTACACCCGGTTCACGCCGCGTCCCCGTTTGGTGGGCGAAGCCGATCCGACCGGACAATCTCCGCTGGACGGACAAACGCTCTCGCCCAGCGAAGCGGTCGGCGTGGAACTCACTCACAACTTCTCGCCGCGTTTGAAAGTCCGCGGAGCCTGGCTGATGTACGACGGTTTCCTCTGGAACTTTGAGGACAACGAATTCGTCGTGCTCGACGATAAGGCCGCGCGCTGGTGGTTTTCCGTATCCAATCGCTTCTCCAACGCGCTCTCCGTGCGATTCAAACTCACCGGCGAAAGCTCGTATCCCAAGACGTGGGTGCAGGCGCGCGACAATAATGAGTACCCCGACACCATAGAGGGACGCGAATACACCGCCAACAACGGATCGAATGAGGGCCTTTCATTCCGCATTCAGCTCGACTACGTATTCTGATCGTTTCCCTCGATTTCTCTTCTGACGTTCTCGCTTCGAATTATGGCGATTCTCATCAACGAAAACAGCCGCGTCATCGTCCAGGGCATTACCGGCGGTGCGGGCAAGTTTCACACCGGCGAGATGAAGTCCTACGGGACTCGAATCGTCGCCGGAACCTCGCCCGGCAAAGGCGGACAAACGGTTCACGATCTCCCGGTCTACGACACCGTGGCCGAGTGCGTGGAGCGTCATCAAGCCGACACCTCCGTGATTTTTCTCCCCGCCGCTGCGGTCAAAAACGCGGTCATCGAGGCCATTCATGCCGGCATTCGCACCGTGGTCGTGGTTCCCGAGCATATCCCGATCAGTGACATGATGCTGGTTCGGCGCGAAGCGAAGAAATTCGGTGCGCTGATTCTGGGCGGCAATACCGCGGGGGTCATCTCGCCCGGCCGCGCCAACATCGGCATTATTCCGCCACTCGCGTTCAAACGCGGGCGCGTGGGAACCGTGTCACGATCCGGCTCCATCACCTACTATCTGGCCGATACCCTGACCCGATCCGGCTACGGCGAAACCACGTGCGTCGGACTGGGCGGCGATCCGGTGCTGGGCAGCACGTTCAACGACGTGCTCGATTTGTTTGAGAAAGACCCGGAAACGAAAGCCGTCGTGTTGGCCGGAGAAATCGGCGGGGTCTATGAGGAAATCGCCGCATCCACCATCACGAAAATGAAGAAACCGGTGGTGGCGATTATCGGCGGTCTCTACGCGCCTCCCGGCAAACGCATGGGACACGCCGGGGCCATCGTGGAAGGCGATATGGGAACGGCTCAGTCGAAAGTGAACGCGCTGAAATCGGGCGGTGCGCACATAGTCCGCACCTTCACCGACATTCCCGACATTCTCTCCCGCCTCGGCGTCTGACATCGCGATCCATGCCTGAGCGAATCCCCGCCAAGAAAAGTCTCGGGCAGTGTTTTCTTGCGGAGCGAAGCGTCGCCGCGCGAATAGCTTCCGCGCTTCAGTTGACTTCCGACGACACCGTGCTTGAGATCGGTCCCGGACGCGGAATTCTGACTGAAGAGTTGCTGAGCACGGGTGCGTGTGTGATCGCCGTCGAGATTGATCGCCGTCTCATCGAACCGCTTCAGGAACGATTCGGATCCCAGCCCAAATTCCAGCTTCTCCACGAAGATTTTCTCGATACGGATATTGCCGCTGTGCTTCCCCACGGCCCCGTGAAGGTCGCGGGGAATTTGCCGTATCATCTGGTCGCGGAGGTAATTTTCAAGCTGCTGATTCACACGCGTCGTGCGCGGGGGGATTCCGCGTTGCCGTGGATCGAGTGTGCCGTGCTGATGATGCAAAAGGAAGTCGCGGATCGCGTCGCCGCCGAACCGGGCGGGAAAGTGTGGGGGAAGATTTCCGTCTTCGTGCAGGTGGAGGCGAGATCACAGGGACTATTCACCGTGCCGGCCGGGGCGTTTCGACCGTCGCCCAAGGTGGACGGCGGCGTGGTGCGTTTGGATTTCCTTCGCATTCCAGAGCACGTGCCGAGGGACTTCCCGACCTTCGAACGTATGGTCCGCTTCTGTTTCTCACAGCGCCGGAAAATGCTCAAGACGTCGCTGTCGGCTCTGGCGGGGATCCATCCCTTCTGGACGCGGGCGGATTTCGATTTTACCCGTCGTCCCGAGACGCTTGCGCCGGCGGAATGGGTGTATCTGGCGGATGTGGTCGCCTCGGCCAGAGCGGCTGGCGCCGGGATAACGCCGTAACCGCGCCGGGGGAACCGTGTCAACGCTGATTCGTTCGGACGGGATTGTGCTGCGCACGATTCGCCACGGCGAAACGTCGCTCATTCTCACGGTGTTCATGCGCGAGACCGGCCGCGAGAGTCTGATGGCCAAGGGAGTCCGCGCACGAAGCCGCCATGGGGGATCGGCCGGTCTGGAACTACTGTGCGAAGCGCAGTTCATCTATTATCACAAGGGTGGACGCGATCTTCAACTGCTGAAGGAATGGTCGCTCCATTCCGCGCATGCGTCGCTGCGGGCGGATTTCGACGGCTACGTGGTGGCGAATGCCCTCGCGGAGCTGCTCGGACACTGTCTGCGCGAGAGCGATCCTCATCCCGAGCTTTACGCAGCCGCATCGGCAACCCTTGACGCCCTGGATCGGCTTCCGACCTCGCCGCTGCCTCTGCTCTGGGCGTTCGAGCTGAAGCTCTTTCGGACTCTCGGTTTTGGATTCAGGTTCGAAGACTGCGCCGCCAGCGGGCGACCGCTCATCGCGCCGTTTCGCGCGCCCATCCGCTATCGCTTGAGCGACGGCGCCTTTTTCCATCCCGACGTGCCCGCCGGAGTTTTGTCTGATGGCGTGTTATCCGGTGAAGCGTTTGCCGTGCTCGCCAGTCTGAGTTCGTCGAGCAACGATTTTGCCGGAAAAATCAAGACCGATCCCAGAATCCGCACCGAACTGTCGCTGCTGTTCGCACGCTATCTGGAAACCCACCTGTCCGTTCGCGGTGCACTGCGTTCCTTGGACGCGCTGAACTGGGAGCGGCCGTCGCCTTAACCGTTCACACGACTTCACTTTTTTATCATTCCATCCATGGCCAAACAGACTCTTGCCGACAAGGTCGTAAGCCTGTGCAAACGCCGCGGCTTCGTCTATCCGTCCTCCGAAATCTACGGCGGCTTATCCTCGACGTGGGACTACGGCCCGCTCGGCATCGCCCTCAAGAACAATATCGCCAACTTCTGGTGGCGGGAGATGACCCAGTTCCACGAAAACGTCGTGGGAATTGACGCCGCCATTCTCATGCACCCGCGCGTCTGGGAAGCGTCCGGCCACGTGGCGGGATTCGTGGATCCTCTGGTGGACTGCAAGCAGTGCAAGGCCCGTTTCAAGGCGCAAGACCTCGTGAAGACGTGGCGGAAAAAAAAGAAACTCGAAGCGCTGGGTGGAGGGGACATCCCGGAATCTGCGGAAGGCGATATCGAAGAACTCAAGAAAATCCGCTGGACCGAAGCGCTCTGTCCGGCCTGCGGCACCACCGGATCGCTGACACAACCTCGTCTGTTCAACCTCATGCTGAAAACGTGGCTCGGCCCCGTCGAAGAGGCCGCCGCGCTTGTCTATCTGCGCCCCGAGACCGCGCAGGGAATCTATGTGAATTATCAGAACGTCGTCAACACATCCCGCGTGAAAGTCCCCTTCGGAATCGCCCAGATCGGCAAGGCGTTTCGCAACGAAATCACCCCCGGCAATTTCATCTTTCGCACCCGCGAGTTCGAGCAGATGGAAATGCAGTTCTTCATCAAGCCGGGAGAAGATGCTCACTGGCTTGAGTACTGGCGGGACGAACGCTTTCAGTATTATATCAAACTCGGAATCAAGCGCGAGCGTTTGCGCCTGCATCGCCACACTCCGGAGGAGCTTGCGCACTACGCCAAGGATGCTTACGACATCGAATATGAATTTCCGTTTGGCTGGCAGGAACTCGAGGGAATTCACGACCGCACCGACTTCGATCTGTCGCGGCACGCGGAATTCTCCGGAAAAGACCTCGCCTATTTCGACGAAGAAAGCCGCGAGAAATTCATTCCCTATATCGTGGAGACGTCGGCCGGTTTGAATCGCACGCTGTTCGTCTGCCTGCTCGATGCCTATGATGAGGATACTCAGGACGGCGAATTACGCACCGTTCTGCGTCTGGCGCCGGCGATAGCCCCCGTAAAAGTCGGAGTGTTCTCGCTGGTAAAAAAAGACGGACTTCCCGAGATCGCCGACCGGATCGCAACCGATCTAAGAAAAATCTGTCCGGTCTTCACGGATCATCAAGGTTCGATCGGCCGCCGCTATCGCCGTATGGATGAAATCGGCACTCCCTGGGGCGTTACCGTGGATTACCAGTCGCTTCAGGATCAAACGGTCACGCTCCGCGACCGTGACTCCCTGGAGCAAATTCGCGTTCCGATGACTGCCTTGCGAGACGACATTCGCGCTCGTT
>JAQTRJ010000125.1 GCA_028711875.1 bacterium
TATCCCGCCGCGCCAAATACGTAAGTAAACGGCGGCGCTGCCCGACGAGGAGCAACAAACCGCGGCGCGAGTGCGCGTCCTTTTTGTGTTGCTTGAGATGGTCCGTCAAGTGGCTGATGCGCTGCGTGAGAAGCGCCACCTGCACTTCGGGGCTGCCGGTATCCTTGTCGGCGCGCGCGAATTTCTTCATGACCGTCTGACGGTCTTCGTGAGTGATGCTCATCTTCCTGTGAGGCCTCTATGTGAATTTTTTGTGAGCGCGAGATGAGAAATTGATTCTCAGGGAACGTGCTTCAGGAGACCGCGCGCCGCCAGAAGCTCCGCCGCGGCGCGAACGTCCGCGGCGATTTGCGCGCTGAGCTCCGCTTCGCCCGAAAACTTCTTTTCACTGCGAATCCGTTCGACGAATTGCAGTTCCATTTTCTCGTCGTAGATATCGCGGTCGAAGTCTAACAGGTGCGCTTCGACCGAGTGTTTGCCTTCGGTGAACGTCGGATTAAATCCCAGCGCGATGGCCGCGGGATGCACCTCGCCTTGCACGCGGGCCAGTCCCGCGTAGATGCCGTCGCGCGGACAGATTTTTCCCGGCGCGATCAGACCGAGATTGGCGGTCGGGTAGTGCAGACGCTTGCCGCGTCCGAAACCGCGAACGATAACTCCCGTCACGGAATGGAAGCGTCCGAGCGCCTCCGCCGCCTGCGCCACGTGTCCGTCGCTGATGAGATCGCGGACGTGCGAGGAAGACACGATGTGGTCGTTCACGCGAGCCGGATTCACCACGTCCACCGTGAACGCGAGAGTGCGCGACATGGCGATCAGCGTTTCACGGTCGCCCGTGCGATGGCGTCCGAACGCGTGATTGAAGCCGATCACGATGCGGCGCATGCCGATGCGCCCCTTGAGCACGATCTGGACGAAATCCGCCGCCGACATCTGAGCCAGTCCGTGATCGAAGTGAAAGATCAGCAGATGCTGAATTCCGCTGGCGGCGATCAGGCGCTGCTTCTCCTCCATGGTCGTGATCAATCCGACGGGAGCGGATCCTTCGCGGAGCACTTCGCGCGGATGAGGCTCGAACGTCACCAACGCGCTGCGCAGAGACTGCGCGGCCGCCGATTCGACGACGTGATCGAGGATCGCGCGATGTCCGAGGTGTACGCCGTCAAAAAAGCCGACGGTGACAGCCGAATCCCGAACGTCCGTGAAGTTAGACCATGAACCGCGGAAGATATCCATATCTCAATGAGACGCGAATTCGCTGCTTCGTTTCAGGATTGCGTCAAGAGTCAGGGCATGCTCTATTCGGAAGCGGCCAACGGCCGTGCGCTCGAGCGCGGCCAGCGCTCCTCCCCATCCCAAGTTCGCTCCCAAGTCGCGGGCGATGGAACGAACGTACGTGCCGCGCGAGCAGCGGAGCAGCACTTCGATTTCGGGGCGAGTCTCGTCGAGCATATCAAAGCGGTCAATTCGCACCGTGCGCGGGGTCAATTCGATCCGCTCGCCGCGCCGCGCCGCTTGGTAGGCCCGCCGGCCGCCCACCTTGACCGCCGACACCGCCGGGGGAACCTGCGAAATCTCGCCCGTGAAGCCACGCATGGCTGAGAGTATGCGCTCGCCACTCCAGTCGGAGATTTCGCTTTCCGACGTGACTTTTCCTTCGAGATCGTCGGTAGTCGTGGTGATTCCGAAACGAATCCGGGCGTGATACTCTTTGGGGAGCGCCATGAACTCATCAGCCCGCTCCGTCGCGCCGCCGCACAAAACAATCAGCACGCCCGTGGCCGGGGGATCGAGCGTGCCCGCGTGTCCGACGCGCTTCCAATCCAGGGCGCGCCGCAGTTTCGCCACCACGTCGAAAGACGTCCAGCCGGCGGGCTTGTTGACGGAGAGAATCAGACTTCTGCTGCTCACGCCTCCGTTCGCGTTGCCGCCACGAGTTCGAGCAGAAGCCGATCACGCACCGATTCGAGAGTTCCGATCATTCGGAATCCCGCCGCCTTAGCGTGACCGCCGCCGCCGAAACTCTCGGCAATCCGGGCCACGTTGATCGTATCGCGGGAGCGCAGCGAGACACGAATCCTGTCGGTGCCGGTTTCGCTGAGCAATGCCGCCACGCGGACTCCGCGCAACGAGGCGGCAAGATCCACCAGGGAATCCGGGTCTTCGACGAGTTGGTTGATCCGGACGAACATGATGCTGATTTTTCCGTCGCCGTACAGTTCGAGCGTGGAGTAGATTTCCCCCAGCGAACGGACATCCGCGGGCAGCACGTCGTAGTAGAGACCGTCGGTGATCTCCATGACGCGCGCCCCCGCGGCGATCAGTTCGGATGCCACGGCAAGGCTCTGGGCGGTTGTGTTCGAATAGCGGAACCGACCGGTATCGGACAACAGCCCGGCGAACAGATTGTCGGCCAGCGCGGGAGTCATCGGCACGTTCAGAGCGCGGCACAATTCAAAGAGCAATTCCGTCGTTGAGGCGAACTCCACTCCAACCCAGTTGATCCGACCAAAGCGATCGTTGGAGAGATGGTGATCGGCGTTCACGATCAGCGCATCGCCGGCGATCAGATGGCGCACGTCGCCGAGGCGATCGAGCGATCCTGAATCCGCAATGAACGCGAACGAAACAGGTTCGGCCGCCAGCCGCGAGGCATATTTTTCGACGCGCTCCGCGCCGGGAAGAATCCGGCAGCGACAGGGAACGTCGTCCGCGAGCACAATCCGCGCTGATCCACCCAGCCCGTGAACAATTTCGGAGGCGGCGAGTACCGAACCGACGGCGTCCGCATCCGGGTGAATGTGGGTCGAGATCAGCACGCGCGCTTCGCGCAGGGCCTCGCGAAGCGTACGCAGTTCCGAATCAGGAAACGTCACCGGCAGCCCCCGGACTCTCCCGGTGAATCTGTTTCAACAGCTCCTCGATGCGCGCAGCGCGCAGGGGAGTCGCATCGTAAATGAAGCGGAATTCCGGATGCTGCCGCATGGGCAGGCGCTGCGCGATCTCGTGTCTGACCGCGCCTTTCTGCGAATTCAGGACGCGGGTGATTTCGATAATCCGCCGCTCATCGCATTCGCCGAGCACGGTGAAAAACACTTTGGCATAGCTGAGATCGTCGGATACTTCCACGTCGGACACGCTGACGAGCGCATCGCCGGGCAAGGCGTCCAGCGCGCGCAGAATCTCCGGTAAATCCCTCAGAATCTCGGCGGCGATTCGCAAAGGACGCCGCCGCTGGTTGGAATCGTGAATCCGCATCTTACTCGTAGAACCGGAGTTCGGGAGACGACAGAAGGACCCGCGGATCGTTTTCAACAAAGCTTGCCACGTTCCGCAGCGTGTCTTCGACCGAGGCGGGATGGTCGCCCGCGCACGAGAACAGCAATCCGCCCCGCTGCCATTTTTCTCCGAAATCGGCCTCCGCCACGGACACGTTGAAGCGCTGACGGATCCGTTCTTTCAGCGAATTTAAAATGCGGCGGCGATCCTTCAGCGAATGACAATTCTCCAGATGCAGCTCGATCGCGAGCAGACCGAGACAGGATTTCACGACGCCGCCGGCGCGAGTTTGCGCTTGACCTCCACCACTTCGAAGACTTCAAGCGTATCGCCGACCTGCGCGTCAATCGAGCCTTCCAGACCGATGCCGCAGTCGAAACCGGCGCGTACTTCGCGCGCGTCATCCTTGAAGCGCTTGAGCGACGCGATCTTGCCCTTCCAGATTTCCCGTCCGTCGCGCAGCACGCGAATCATGTTCGTGCGCGTGATCTTTCCGGAAACGACGAAGCTGCCGAGGACCACGCCGACCTTGGGAATTCGAAACAGCTCGCGAACCTCGACCAGACCGACCACATCTTCGCGGGAGTCGGGCGCCAGCAAGCCTTCCAGTGCGTTGCGAACGTCATCTTCCATTTCGTAAATCACGCGATAGACGCGGATGTCCACGTGCTCGCGAGTGGCCAGATCACGGGCTTTGATATTGGGATGCACGTGGAAGCCGAGAATGATCGCGCCGGTGGCCGAGGCCAGCAGCACGTCGCTCTCGGAAATCGCGCCGACTCCCTTGTGCACGACCTGAACTCCGACTTCGTGCGTGGACAGCCGCTGCAGGGTGTCGCAGATCGCCTCCACCGAACCGTCGGCGTCGCCCTTGATCACGAGCGGGAGTTCGCGAATTCCGCCCTCGCGAATGCGGGCCGAGATTTGATCGAGGCTCATCGTGCGAATCTGCCGGAACGTTTGCTCGCGCTGGAGCAACTGACGACGCATGGCGATTTCGCGCACTTCGCGCTCGCTTTCGAAAACCACGAACGCGTCGCCGGCCTGCGGCGCGCCGGAAAAACCGACCACCTGCACCGGATCGCCGGGCAGCGCGTCAGCCATCGGCTCGCTGAACTCGTTCAGCAGGGCGCGGACTTTGCCGCTCTGCTGACCAGCGACGAAGTTTTCTCCGACATGCAGCGTACCGCTGATCATGAGCACCGTGGCGAGAATGCCGCGCCCCTTGTCCAGCCGGCTTTCGATGATCGTGCCGCGCGCGCGGGTGGCCGGATTCGCCTTCAGATCAAGCACGTCGGCGGCAAACAACACCTCTTCGAGCAGCCCGTCAATATTGTTGCCGAATTTAGCGGAGATTTCCGCCGACTGGATTTTTCCGCCCCACTGCTCGACGAGCAGATTCTGTTCGGCGAGTTCCTTGCGAATCCGTTCGCCATCGGCGCCGGGCTTGTCAATTTTATTGATGGCAACGACGATCGGGACGCCGGCGGACTGCGCATGGTTGATGGCTTCGATGGTTTGCGGACGCACGTGATCATCGGCGGCCACGACCAGAATGACGATGTCCGTGGCCTGCGCGCCGCGCGCGCGCATGGCCGTGAATGCCTCGTGGCCCGGCGTATCAAGAAACGTGATTTTGCGTCCCTTGTAAAGCACGGAATAGGCGCCGATATGCTGCGTGATGCCGCCGCTCTCGCCGGAGATCACGGACGTTTTGCGGAGGTAGTCGAGCAGCGACGTCTTCCCATGATCCACGTGCCCCATCACAGTCACCACCGGCGGACGGGGAACCAACTGTTCGGGAAGAGACTCTTCCACGAGCTTTTCGGGTTCCTCTTCTTCGGCGGAAACGAATTCGACCACGAATCCAAACTCATCGGCAACGAGTTCGATCAGATCCTTGTCAAGCCGTTGATTGATCGAGACCAGCTTGCCCATGCTGAGGAACTTGGCGATCACCTCGTTAACCTCGACGTTCATGAGGTTCGCGAGTTCCTGATTGGTGACAAATTCGGTCAGCCGCAGCGTATTGCTGTCTTCCGGCGAGACGTCGCTGTCGCGTTCGCGTCGTTTGCGGCGCTTGCCGACCGACTCCATCGAAGCCAGCGTCTGACGAATCGTAGCCTCGACTTCGCGCTGATCCACCTTCTTCCGACGCTGGCGCCGGCGGGCGGGGGGCGCGGACGGGTGCGCGGCCTGAGTGGTTACCTTGCGATATTTTTCAGCCTTCTGCGCCGCCAGCAAACGCTTCTGCTTTTCGAGCGCCTCGAGATCCTCTTTGGTGACGCGAGGCTTGCGGGCGACTTCCTTCGGTTTTGCGGACTTATCATCCTTCTTCGCAGGGGCCGCATGGCCGGAGACCGGCTCCGCGGGGCGGGGTTTTGCCCCGTCCGCGGCGCTTGGCTTGGGTTTCTTTTTCGGCGGCGCAGGAGGAGCCGCGGGCGCGGCCTTGCGCTCGGCCTTGCGTTTTTCGGCTTCCGCTTTTTCAGCCGCTTCGGCCGCGACGCGCTCGGCTTCAAGGCGGGCGCGTTCCGCTTCGTCAGCCTTGTGCTTCTCTTCGGCAAGGCGAACTTCCTCGACCTGCTCCGCTTCCTTTTCAACCTTGCGAACCCGTTCGTCCTTCTGTTCCTGCACCTGCCGGATGAGCGTTTCGGCGGCTTCGCTGGCCTTGTGAGTGATCTCGTCGAGGATCTTCAGCGATTGTTCGGCGCGCGCGCGATCCGCTTCCTGCCGACGAGTGTCGTCGAGGACGCGCGTCTCTTCGTCGAGCTGATGCTGCCAGCGCGAGGGGTCGAACTTGCGAATGACCTCCTCGTACATCTCCGGCGAGAGCGGCGACATTTGCTTTTTCGGCACGTCGAACCCGCGATCTTCGAGAAACTCGACGATCGCCGGAGTGGCCACGTTCAGTTCTTTGGCAACCTGATAGATTTTTTTGGACTTTTCAGCCGGCACAAGCCTATCCTCGCTCTTCCTCGGATTCGCGATCGGCAGAGTTCGGTTCGCTCCCGCTCGCGGCGGGAGTATCGGACGGGGACGGGGCCTTCGCCCCCGGATCGGGGACTTCGGTCTCCGCGTAGTAGCTCTCGAGAACTTCAATGACGCGCTTGGCCGCGGCGTCGTCCATTCCTTCGATGGCCGCGAGCGCTTCGAGGCCGGCGTCGAGCGCGGCGTCGGCGGTTTCGAGTCCCGC
>JAQTRJ010000126.1 GCA_028711875.1 bacterium
TTCTAAATATAACAAGATCGTAGGAGGATGTCAAGGCGGGTGCTATATATTGATTACGCGGTATTTGTGGGCAGATTTTCGACCAGTTAGCGGAAAGAATTGAGGCAGGGAGAGGCTGATTTTGAGGGAATCAAGGAATGGCAGATGGGCAGGGTGGATATTGAACTCCTTCACATGTATGGATTAAGCATCGAGGAGTGAAAACATTTTCTGCAAAACGAACTTCCTTATTATTTGATTATTATCTAATTGAGTGTAACGTCTCTGGTTTTTCCTCGATAGTAGCGTCAGCGCGCGTGTCTGTAATATAAAACATTTTATGAAAGAGTCAAGGGGGAGGTGGATGCGAGAGGCGGTCGCGAAGATTCCGGCCGGGCGAGGACGCCCGGCTCGGCGGGAAGAAGGCACGATGAATCGGCCCCTACAAAGACGGGCACGATAAATCGGCCCCTACAAAGACGGGCGCGATAAATCGGCCCCTACAAAGACGGGCGCGATAAATCGGCCCCTACAAAGACGGGCACGATAAATCGGCCCCTACAAAGACGGGCACGATGAATCGGCCACTACAAAGACGGGCACGATAAATCGGCCCCTACAAAGACGGGCACGATGAAACGGCCACTACAAAGACGGGCGCGATAAATCGGCCCCTACAGCGAGCGCGCGGCAGTGCGGCCAACGGTTTGCGGATTTTCCGGTGTTCGTTTTTTCAGATAATTGTGTCTACTCCGTGGCCGCGCGGACGCGGAAGAAATAAATTTCGGGCGCGCCGGGGACATCGGTCACGATGTAGCTCGTGTCGGTGACGCTGTCCAGCCACTCGAACGGGCCGTCGGGCGAAGCCGCGGCGTAGATGATGTAGCGCGGTGCGCCGGTATCCGTCCAGTGCAGTTCAAGGTTATCGCCCACGCGGCAGATTGTCACGTCGGGCGCGGCAAGTCCGTAGCCTTGAATACGGATCATCCGGTTGCCGGGATGCGCGTTGTCGCTCAGCGCAGTATCGTCCTCGCTGAACCACTGATCTTCGCAGGGATCGTAGAACACCGAGCGATGGGCGTTCGTTCCGTCGGTGTCGCGGCCAAACGCTTCATAATTGCCCGCCTGCAGATTGCCGACCGCCACGTAGAACTCGTCGTAATTCACGACCAGCGGCGCGCCCGATGCGTCGCGCAAAGAAGCATACGCCCAGGTGGTTTGGTCGGGCAGACCGCCGATCACGTTGCCGATCGAGCCGGTGGTGTCTTCATAGAGCAGCGTGCCGGGCAATCCGCCGGGGCCGTCGGCGGCATACACGCTGACGCGGACGAGCGTGTGCTCGCTGGTGGGAACAGTCCGCGCGGCGGCGAAGCGCACGCCGCACAAAAAGTAGGGCGAAGGCAAAGGCCCGAGCTTCACCGCCCACTGGAAGTACATGCCGGCCGATTCGTTCGAGTGATTGAACCACTCGGCGGTGCCGTCATCGTAGACGATTTCCGGTTCGCAGTCGGCGCGCACGTCAAAGGAATAGAGCGCGGCGGGCGCGTCCGCGGGCAACGTGGAAAAAAGCCCGATCGGATCGGCGGCCTTCAGATAATATTCGTAGCGATTTTCGGCAAGAAAGCTCAGATCGGCGGCGAATTCATCGGAATAGCCGGTGGCGGCAAGGGTCAGGGAATCGAACGGAGTCGCGCCGTGCGCGCGATAGAAAAGTTTCACCGATGCGATTGGGTATTCGGGATAAGCGGTGTAGGCCCATGCGGTGATCGTGCCCGAGCCGGGGACGAGATCGCCCAGCGGATCGTGAACGAGTGTGGGCGGAGTGGAGAGGATCGAAAAGTCCCCGTCAGACACGTCGGTCAGCGCGGGCGCGTCCACGCTGGACACGCGCAGCCGCGCGTGGAGCGTGGGCGGGCCGGTGACGAGCCACTCTTCTCCGCCGTCGTGGGCGAGACTGCCGAAGAGCACGCTCCAGGCGCCGCCGGGATAGTCGCGATTGATCTCGATCCGGACGTTGCCGGTGAAACCGCCGCCGTCCCACGTGAGGTCGCGCGCTTCGCCGGCGATCCACTGCTCGCCGCCGTTGGGAGACAGCATCTGCACGAAGGGACTCGCGATGACGAAATTTCCGTCGGAAACCCCAGAGATCGAGGTCGTGCTCGTGCTGCGGACGCGAATCCGCGCCTGTGTGCTCGCCGCGCCCGTCACCAGCCAGGTCTCGCTGCCGTCGTTGGCGGTGTTGCTGGAGAGCGTTTCCCACGTTCCGCTGGGGTAGGTACGGTTCAGATGAATATCCACGTTGCCGGTGAAGCCGCCCGACGTCCAGCTGATCGTGCGCGTTTGCCCGGTGTACCAGAGCGCTCCCGAGGACGGCGCGGTGACGGTGACGAACGGACTGGCGATGGCGAAGTTGCCGTTGGACGTGTCGCCGACGGTCGGATAGCTGACGCTGACGATGCGCACGCGGGCGTTGGAGGATGCCGTGCCACTCACCGTCCACGCCTGCGTGCCGTCGTTGGCGGTGCTGCTATTGAGCGTTTCCCACGTTCCGGCGGGATAATTGCGATTGAGAGTGATGCGCACGTTGCCGGTGAAGCCCGACGACGTCCAGGTGATGTTCTGCGCCGAGCCGGTGTACCACGTTTCGCCGCCGTTCGGAGTGGTGACGGTGACCGTGGGAGTAATCGTCACCTGAAAATCGGCGGTCATGTTGTCGGCGGAATTGCTGATGTTGAAGACGCGGACTTGCGTGTCGCTCGATGTGTAGCTGCGGCTGTCGGGGGTGCTGCCGGAGTCGAACGTGCGGTTGACCGTGGTGCCGGGGAACGGATCGGCGCCGTCGCCGGAGCTGGTTTCCTGCTCGAGCTGCCAGAGACCGTCGGCCTGTTCGAGAGCGACCTGGTAATGGCCGTTCGACGTATAGCCGGGATACCATGGATTGGTATTTCCGCTCTGGCTATCATCCACGTGATAAATGAGCAGCCCCTGCGCGGGCAGGGCGGCGTCGTAGCCGGTGAGGCGGCGGTTTTCAAGGAGGAAGTACTGGTTGCCGGACGCGCCGCTGGTCCACAAGCGATAGAGAGTGGGGGTCGTTTCGATGGCGGGGATGGAGACTCCCGTCATATTGGCGGTGACGTTGGTCACGGTCGCCACGCCCATCTGCGCGCGGCACCACGCGTCGGGATGCGCGGGGCTGTTGCCGCTGCTGCCGTTCCACGACCCGCCCGCCATCAGACTCCACGCGCCGAGGCCGTTCGAGCCGCCGTCGGTGTCGTAGAAATCGGGCAGACCGAAGGTGGCGTGTCCCATTTCGTGGGCGAACACGCCGCAGGTCATTCCGATGGAC
Source organism: bacterium (assembly GCA_028711875.1). Classification (GTDB taxonomy): domain Bacteria; phylum Electryoneota; class RPQS01; order RPQS01; family RPQS01; genus JAHJDG01. The sequence goes on from JAQTRJ010000126.1 coordinate 3,326, forward strand.
GAAGACCAGAATTCGGGTTCTATGGAATAGACGTAGGCATAGACGCCATCCACGGATTGCGGCGAAATCATCTGCCACTTGTGCGACCAGATATCGTCGTCGCTGCCCGTCCATTCCGCGCCCGAACCGGCGTGAATGATAAACAACGCTTCGATGTAGCCGTTGCCGTCGTTGTCGTAGGGAGAGAAATCCACGTAGGGATTGGCCAGCGCCACGGCGTCCTGAGCCAGTCGCTGCGAGTTGTTCGGGTAGGAGCCGGTGCCGTTTTCGCCGTCCACGTAATAGGCATAGGTCTGGGGCGCGCGATACCAGCCGAGCGAGCTGGGCTGGTTCAGCGTGACCAGCGTGAGATTACCGTAGGTGACTTGATTGTAATAGTGATTGACGGTGCCGGTGGACGAGCCGTAGAGCAGATTGTCGAAATAGGCGCCCGAGGTCTGCGCGGTATGATCGCTGAAGTCCACCAGAATGGCGATCACGTTGAACGTCTCGTCGAGCGCCCGGCCGCCGGCGATGTCGCGCAGCCGTTCGACCAGAGTGGGCGCGTTGATTCCGCGTGCGCGCAGTTCCTGTTCATACTGCAGAAAATGCGGACGCTCCGGGGAACTCTTCAGCCGTTCCATGAGCTCGGGGCTGGGCGGCATTGCCAGAGCGGGCAGGACGACGGCGAGGATGATCGCCGCGATCCACGACAGGCGAAAACTACTTTGGAAACTCGTTCGCATCACGCTTCTCATGCTGTGCTTTCGGTTTCATACTTACGGGCGGACGCAAGCGGCCGTCGCGGCGCGATTCGTGCGCCCACTTACCCGGATGTGGACCTGCAAAACTCCCCGCCCGCAAACCGGGCGGGGAGTGCTTATTGCTGCTGAAGTCGCTCGAAATCGGCGGATTATTCCGACGACGCGCGCACGTGATAGAAACGCGAATCCGCCGCCGTGCCGACCTGCCCGACCACGAGCGACGTGCCGGTGGTATTCTGCAAGAAAGTGAACGTGCCGCCCACTGCCGTCGAGGAATAGACGTTGTACGACGGCGCGCCGACGTCGCTCCAGGTGAGCACGAGATCGTTGCCCACGCGCTGGATGACGACTTCCGGCGGCGTGACCAGACTGTAGCCGCGGGCCCGGATCAGCCGGTTGCCGGGATAGGCGTTGTCGCTGAGACCGGTGTCGTCCTCGCTGAACCATGTTTCTTCGCACGGATCATAGAAGTACGAACGGTTCGCGAGCGTGCCGTCGTCGTCGCGGCCGAGGGCCTCGTACAGGCTGACGTCGTCGTTGCCGACTGCGATGAAGAATTCGGTTGTGGTAATGAGGAGCGGATCGCCGAGATCGTCTTTCAGAATGACCTCCGCCCAGTTCGTGCCCTCGGGAACGCCGCCGACGTCGTTGCCGACGGATCCGTTGACCACGTCCTGAACCAGAGTGCCCGGCGCGCCGCTGAGGTCGGCTTCGTAGACGTAGACATGGACCGGCGAGTGCGCGTCATCGGGCAGGCTGCGCGAGGCGGCGAAGCGCGCCCCGCACAACACGTAGGGCGGAAGCACCGGCCCGAATTTCACGGCCCACTGGAAATTCACTCCATCGTAGCCTTCCGACCACGAGGAGTATTCGGCGGAACCGTCGTCGTAGGCGAGTTCGGTGGCGGAAAGGTCGTCCACGTCGACGGTGTAGAGAGTGGCCGGAGCGTCGGAAGGAACGGTGATCGAGAAGCTGACGTTGTCCACCGCCTTGACGTAGTATTCGTAGGATCCGATGGGAATGGCCGCCAGACTGGCCGCGAATTCGTTGGGATTGGCGGTGGACGCGAGAGTCAGGGAATCGAACGTCCCCGCGCCGACTTCACGGTAGTACATTTTTACCGTGCTGACTGACGCAAAGACCGGAGTGTAGGCGATGGCAGTGACGGTGCCGGTGCCGGGCGCGAAGTCGTCCAGCGGATCGTGGAACAACAGCGGCGGCTCGCCGACGATCGAGAAGTCGGCGTCCGAGACGTCGGTCAGCGACGGCTGCGCGAGGCTGGTGACGCGAACACGCGCCTGTCCGGCGGACGGGCCGACGCAGTTCCAGAATTCCGAACCATCGTCGCCAAGACTGGCGAACAGCACTTCCCAGGTTCCGCTGGGGTAGGCGCGGTTGAGTTCGATTTTCACGTTGCCGGTGATGCCGGCGGTCGTCCACTGGATATTGTAGTAGCCGCCGATATTCCAGATTTCTCCGCCGTTGGGAGCGATCATCGTGACCGAGACCGTCGTGATGGTGAAGTTGGCGTCGGACGAGTCGCGAATGGCGGAATTGCTCACGCTGCGAATGCGGATCCGGGCCTGCGAAGTCACGGTACCGCTGACCGTCCACGCCTGTGTGCCGTCGTTCGGAGTGTTGGAGTAGAGGGTTTCGTAGCTGCTGCCGCCGTTGCGGCTCAGGTCAATGTTGACGTTGCCGGTGAATCCGCCCGAAAACCAGGTGATGATCGGGTTATCGGCGATGAACCACGTTTCGCCGCCGTTGGGATAATCCACGGTGATGAACGGAGTGGCGATGGTGAAGTTGGCGTCGGACACGTCGGTGATGGCGGGCACGTTCACGCTGCTGATGCGGATGCGGGCTTGCGTGGTCACCGCGCCGCTGACCGTCCACGCCTGCGTGCCGTCGTTGGTCGTGCTGGCATAGAGCGTTTCCCACGTTCCGCCGGAATAGGTGCGGTTGAGTTCGATCTTCACGTTGCCGGTGAAGCCCGATGATGTCCATGTGATATTATGTGATGTGCTCATGTACCACGCTTCGCCGCCGTTGGGCGACGTCACCGTGATATTGCCGGCGGAAAGCACGGCCTGATAGGCGTTGACGCGTCCCCAGCCCATATACTGATCCCACCCGGCGACATCCTCTCCGCCATCGCCCACCATGTCATCGGCGGTTTCTTCGAGAATATCCTGAACGTCGTCCGGAGTGAGCGCGGGATTGACCGATAAAATCAGGGCGCAGACTCCGGCCGCCACCGGGCAGGCGCCCGATGTCCCGCCGAAGTAGGCGTAGTAGTTGCCAGTGGAATAGCCTTCACTGCCGGTGCGGTCGGTGGAATACTGATTGTTTCCCG
>JAQTRJ010000127.1 GCA_028711875.1 bacterium
ATTTCCCGCGAAGACGGATTCTTCGAAGAGATTCTTTGGCCGCTCCAATAGAAAAGCCATTCGCGCGCGAATGGCTTCCTGCCGCTTATCGCCGGTCGAAAGATCAATCGGGAGAATCGTCTGCGGCCATCGGTTTTCCGGAGCGCGCGGCGCGAATGACGTTCAGCAACTCCCCATGCAGAGCGGGATTGGCGCCGAGAATATCGCCGCGCTGAAGAAACGAACGAGCGCCCTCGAAATTCGTGCAGAGGCCGCCGCTTTCCTCGACGATGAGCGCGCCCGCGGCGATGTCCCAGGGCGAGAGCCGGTGCTCCCAGAAACCATCGAAGATTCCCTGCGCCGTCCAGCACAGATCGAGCGCCGCCGAACCGGCGCGGCGAATCGCACGGCATTTCAGGAAAACCCCGTTGAATTCCCGCAGATACGATGCGAGTTCGTCGTGGAATCGTCGCGGGAATCCGGTGGCCATCACGGCGTCGCCTAAGCGATCCTTCGGCGATCCGGCGAGCCGCGAAGCGTTCAGAAAACTGCCGCATCCGCGCGCCGCGTAGAATACGTCTCCACTCACCGGATTGTAGACCACGCCGCAGCGGATGTCGTCGCCCGACTCAGCGGGAAATTTTGCCAGCGCCACGCTGACCGCGAACACGGGAAAGTGCTGGACGAAATTGGTGGTGCCGTCCAGCGGGTCCACGTACCAGACGAGCTCTTTGCCCTCCAGCCGCGTGCCTTCTTCCGAGACGATCGCGGCGTGCGGAGTTTCGCGCCGCAGAAATTCGGCGACCGCGTGTTCGGCGGCGAGATCGGCGGCGGTCACCAGATCGCCCTTGCCCTTTTCGCGAATTTGCGCGTTCGACAAACGCCGCCAGAATGTGAGCAGCACGTCGCCGCCGCGGCGGGCGGCCTCCACGGCCAGCGCCGTCTCTTCCGAAAGCGAACGGGCGTGGGCAAGACAAGAAGCGGGAATTCCGGACATCGCTGTTTCAGGCTGATTCTTTTACGGGGGAAACGTGTCGCCGACTGGCGCGCCGAAGACGCCGTCTTTCGGGGATGGCGCAGGCGAAAAAAAACGAATCGAGACTTCCGCCTCGATTCGGATCGGCCTCGCGAGAAGATACGCAAGTTATTTCGGCATGTCAAGCCGCGGCGGGCGTTCGTGGAAAAGTCAGCCGAAGCTGTTGAACGCCTTCCGACTCCTGCCACTCGATTTCCCAGCCGTCGGCCCGCAGCCGTTCCAGACTGGCCGCAAGCGTGGGGGACGACAAAGAAGCCGCCGCGGCACTCGGAGCGAACCGAGCCGTCAAGATCAGCGCGGTGCGGGCGGTTTCGCTTTCAGTGGCGAATCCCATTTCCAACGGCTGCGCATCCGCTTCATGGGCGGCGACGATCCCGGTCACGAATTCGTCAATCGCGGCGGCGACGTGTCCGTAGACGCAGCGCACGGCGGGAAGATGGGGAGCCAGCAAAAGCTGCTTCTTGACTTTATGTTTGAAAGTCAGGTTGGCGTCGAGGAAGCGCAGCTCGTTCTGAAGCAGGTCGTTGAGACAATAAAACTCCCGTGTTGCGGCGCTGCTACGGGTCAGTCGCTGAACTAAAACCTGCAGCAGATCCGCCAGATGGCGGGCGTTGCGAGCCAGAATATCCACGCTGGCGCGGTTGCGATCGGAGATACTCAACAGCTCGTCGCGGCGCGCTTCGTCAAGCTCGCGAATGTTCTTCACCAATTCAGTCAACGCGGCGATGCGGTTCTCGAGCAGCTGCGTCGCTCCGAGCACGCCCGACATCGGCGTCGCGAGATTGTGGACGATGCCCGGAACCAGCGATCCCAGGAACGCCATGTCGAAAAGCTGGATGTCCTGCGGTGTCGCGGTCTCTTGTGATTTCATCGTAATCACGGTGTCGTCACCTCCCTGCGGATGATTCTCATCTTGGCGCTGTGCTATTCATGACCGATCGTGGGCCGCGCGGCGGGGGATTTCCACCATCCGATTTGCCGTCTGGTGGAAAACACGCAGAAACCGCGGGATCATTTCGGCAACCGGTTCTTCACGATGGAGCATAGAGCAAATCCGAGACCGGATCGTGCCGTCATCCCCCAACATGCGAGACGTTGCGGACGGGAAACGGCCCGCGATGACTCGGCCTATCGCAGATGCTACGTGAGCGCGCAGGGAACGAAAAGCGGCGAGTGTCTTCGCGTGTGACAGGGCATCTCGAATGGATCATGACGAGTCACGGACGCGGTTTAGTATCGAGGTTTCCACGCTCTACAGGTCCCGGAACCGATCGGGAGACGAACGAAAATCAACTCGGATCTCCGGGCGGAATCTCCACCGGAAAAAAAGACTCGCGGGGTGACATCGTGAAGCAAAACGCGGCACGACGCAGAATCCGATCAACACGCGACGCCCTCCTCCAGAGCACGGTTCTGCCGTTTGTGCGCGACACGCTGACCGATTCTTCCGGAGGATGCTCATGACGTGGGCCGGGCACAGAGAACGGTGGGGCCACTGGTTGTGCCGTCATCGCGGCTGGGGTCTGATTCCGTTGCTTGTGATCGGGTTGCTCCTCGAACGCCACATCCTGCCGGCGTCGCGCGGAAGCTACATGCTGATCGCCGGAGCGGCGGGGATTCTGTTTGGCGCGCTGCTGCGCGTGGTCTGCTCGACCTTCATCAGCCACCACGAGAGCCATGACTCTGCGCTCGCCACCCGGTTGATCACCGACGGGCCTTACGCCATTTCGCGCAATCCCGCCTATCTGGGCGAAGGCGCGATCGCGCTGGGCATCGCCATGATGTCACGGATGCCGTGGTTCGTCCTCGTGACCCTCGGAGGATTGTTTGTCCTCATGGCGTTCATCATTGAATGGGAAGAGAAAGCGCTCCGCGACCGATTCGGCCAGGAGTACGACAATTATTCGCGACTCGTGCCGCGCTGGTTCTCCTTCAGTCAAATGCTGCACCCCGACAGCTATCTGAAGACGAGGGGGCGGGTGAAATTGCTGACGGCGGTGCGCGCCGAAGCGGGGACGATGCTCATCGGACTCTCGGCGATTCTCGCGTTTCTGGCCAAGGCCGATCTCGAAATTCTTCAACTCAGCCGTATGATTCCTTAAGGAGGACTTTTGACTACCGTTGCCGAACACCTCGCGGACTTCACGGCCCGCGTTCGATACACTGACCTTTCCCCCGAAGCGATCCATCAGGTGAAGCGCTTTCTGTGGGATTCGCTGGGCTGCGCCTTCGGCGGACTCGACACGCGCGACGCGGCGATTTTGCGCGCATTCACCGCCGAACTGGGCGGACCGGCCGACTCCACCGTAATCGGCTGGGGCGACCGCGCTCCCGCCGTCCACACCAGTCTGATGAACGCGCTGCTCATGCGCGCCCTCGATTACAACGACATCTATTGGAATCAAGACCCGTCTCATCCTTCCGACCTCATCCCGGCCGCGCTCAGCGCCGGCGAAGCGCGCGGACGGAGCGGCAAGGAGTTGATTCTCGGCATCGCCCTCGCCTATGAATTCGAAATGAGATTATGTCAGGCGGCGATTCCCGGAATTCGCGAGCGGAAGTGGCATCACGCGTCGCTGACCGCCTTCGCTTCGCCGCTGGTGGCCGGGAAAATGTTGAACCTGAATGCCGAGCAGCTCACCCATGCGACGGGAATTTCCGCCTCGCACTCGATGACGTTGGGCTGCGTGACGGCCGGCAAGCTGACCATGATGAAAAATACCGTGGATCCGCTGGCCACGCAGAGCGGCGTGGTCGCCGCGCTGCTCGCGGAGAAGGGCTATCAGGGTCCCGCCCATGTGATTGACGGCAAGGAAGGCTTGACGCAATGTCTTGGGCCGGAGTGGGATCTCGCGCGTTTGACGGACGGACTCGGCAGTGACTGGCAGATTCTGCACTGCGGAATGAAGGCGTTCCCCACCGAGGCGCTGACCCACGCGCCGATCTCCGGCGTGTTGGGACTGGTAACGGAAAACGATTTGTCGCCGGCGCAGATCGCGCGGGTGGACATTGATACGCTGAGCAAGGCCGCCGACATTCTCTCCGATCCTTCCAAGTACCATCCGACCACGCGCGAGACGGCCGACCACTCGCTGCCCTATTGTCTGGCGGCGGCGATCGTGCTGCGGCGCGTAACACCGGACATTTTCGGCGACGAGTATCTCTTCGACGCGACGATTCGCGAGACGCTGCCGAAGATCAAGGTGCGCGCCGAACCGACGTTCGAAAAGCAGTTCCCGAAGGTGCAGCCGTGCAACGTGACGATCACGCTCACCGACGGGCGGAAATTGTCGCGGCATTTGGATTGGCCGAAGGGCGATCCGCGTTCACCGATGAGCGAAGACGAGATTGACGGCAAGGTATCCAGCCTGATGCGCGGCAAGCTCTCTGATTCGGCCCGCGCCACTCTGCGCGATCTGGTCTTCCATCTCGAAGACGTCGCCGCCGTCGGCGAGCTCATGGCGGCGACGCGCTGCGATCTGGCGTAGCCGCGCGCCATCCTCCACGTAAAAAAAATCCGTCCGGCGCGCGCCGGACGGATTTTTCTCAGGTCCAATACCTCAGAGACGCGAAGCGCTCCACTCGGCGGACTGGCCGATGCGCACGGTCTCGCCCCACTCATCGAGAGCGGTTTGCCGCGTGAGCAGAATCACCTGCCGATCCGCGCAGAGTCCGGTCAGCGCGCTGCGAACGCGCGACAGATGCGCCTCGTCCAGCCGCCAGAGCGGTTCATCCCAGACGACCGGGGAAGCGTCCAGACCGCTCAGCGCGCGCAAGATTCCGATCCGGATCGCGAGAAACAGCAGATCCTGCGTCCCGTCGGAATGGAGCGCGAGCCGCCGCGTTTGTCCGTCGGACGATTCGGCGTGCCATTCCCCATCGTGGCCGCGCACGCCGAGGAATTTTCCGTCGGATAATTCCGCCGCCGTGCGATCGAGCAGCGCGGGCAGCTCGCCGCCGAGACGGCGTACCGTGTCATCGCGCTCGTCGCGAATGGACGCAATCAGATGACGGGTCGTGTTCAGATCGCGCTCGATTTCTTCGACGCGAGTCAGTCTGTCGGCAACAATACGGCGTAGATCGTCGAGCGCCGGTTCGCGCGCGAGCGTATCCAAGCGCGCCGTCAGGTCGAACGATTCCAACTCCCGGCGAATCGCCGCCGCCCGCTCATCGCCGTCGTCCAGCTCCTGCTGCACGGCCCGTCGTTGCGCGTGATACTTGGCCGCATAATCGGCGGGGTTGCCCTGATGCAGATAGAGCGGATCGCGCGCGGACAGCTTCTGGCGCGCGTCGGAAAATTCTTCGCGGAGCAGCGTTTCGCGAGCGCGCAGTTCGTCGTGAGTCGGATGCGCGGACAGCCCGTTGCGCACCTCGCGGAGTTCCGTGCGCAGCGTGTCACGCTCCCGCCATTCGGCCTCCAGCAATTCAGATTCGGCGGAACCCAGCAGTCCGCCGGATTGTTCATCGAGTTCGGCGGCGCGGCGCGCGGCCGCTTGCCGCTCGCCAGCCAAACGCTCGGCATCGGCATGCTCCAGCCCGTCCGCGAGGCGCGCCGTCTCGGCGGCAAGTTCGTCCTTGCGAGCTTCGTAGCGTTCCCGATCACGACGCGAGGCTTCCGCCAGCTCCGACTGCCGCCGGGTGAGTTCCGAGACGCGGTCTTCGAGGTCGCGGATTTCCAGCGCCCGCGATCCTCCGTCATGATAGCGTTCCCATTCCTCGTCAAGTTCGCCGACGGTGGCCTCCATCTCGCGGAACGACTCGTACAACCGCCGCACAATCGGCAGCGGCGTGTCGGAGAATTCGGAAGGGATGCGGCGGCGGATTTCCGACAGTTCAGGGGACGGCGTATGCGTCCGGGCGGCGCGGGAACGTTCTTCGTCGAAGGCCAGCCCGTCCAATTCCGCGCGGTAGCGTTGATACTCGGACAGCCGGACCAGCGCGCCGTCCAGCGTTTTCAATCGGGACAGCGGATCAAGTTCGCTTTCGAGTCGTGCCGTTTGATCGGCGGCGGCGGCGATGCGCTTGCGCAGCATGGCTTCCGCTTGAAAGGCGGAATCGCAATCCGATTCCACGCGGCGCTGGCGCGCGCGCAGTCCGAGCAGCGCAAGCCCGCTGGCCGTGAGCGCGGCGACGATTCCCACGTCCCATGCGGATAGATACGTCGCCGCGGCAAAGCCGAGGGCGCCGGCCGCCGCGGCTCCGACGACGGGGAGCCTCGGCCGCAAGCGACGTTCGAGTTCTTCGCGGCGCGCCGTGACGCTGGCCAGATCGGTCGCCGAGGCGGCCGAGGCGCTGCGAATCTGATGCAGAGTCTTGATGCGCTCGGCGGCGGAATCGGGAAGAATCTCGAATCCGGAGAATTTTTCCATGAGCAACGCGCGAATATCCGCCGCGCGGGATTGCCGTTCGCGCAAACGCGGATCGGGC
>JAQTRJ010000128.1 GCA_028711875.1 bacterium
AAACGCTGAACGTTTCGCTGCGGGCGCAGGGGGCCGTGATGCAGCAGGTCCCGTTAGACCTCGCGCCGCCCGAATCGGTTCTAATCAAGCTGCTCGACGCCACCGAAGCCGTGCATATTGACGCGCTGGCGCAACGGGCGCAGATGCCGGTCGGCGAAGCGCTGGGACAGCTGCTGCTGCTGGAACTCAAAGGAGCCATCAAACAACTGCCGGGGAAATACTTTGTCCGAGCTTGACGTCGCCAAGCGGCTGTTTTCCGAAACGATTTTCGGCGGCCGCAACATCATTCTGTTCGAGGATGAACAGACCGGAGTGGATCTGTTTCCGCTCGCGGTGCTGCGTCCGTCCTGGGACATTCGCGTGGGCGCGGGATGCACCCGGCGCTGGATCGAAGCGATAGCCGGAGCGGGAATGCCGGTGGCGATCCGGCCGCGCGCGGGAATGGAGGCGATCGCTGTCCAGCTCGGCGGAGCTTCGGATGAAGACCTCGATCCCGACGCGGATTTGTTGTTCGTGAACGGACGACTGATCGGGCTGTGGCCGAGCGACGAACTGGCCGACGATCTGCCCGACACGCTGGTGGACGGCGACGGGCGGGTGCTGCTGGCGCGCCGCGATTTCCGGCAGGCTGACGTCCTGATGCGATTGCCGGGAAACGAATTGGCCCGCCGATTCGTTCAAGAGACAGGGGGGAAGCCTGTGCCCGAGGGCTGGCGGTTGCTGTCCGCGAAATTCGTTTGGGACTACATGCTGGCGAACCGGGAAGTGTTGGAGCGGCAGCTGACTCACAGCGGCCGGGCGGCCGGCGAGCTGCTCGGCAGTCACGCGCTGCGGGAACTGCCGGCGGGAGTATCCTTCGCCGAGCGCGCAGCCGGACATCCGGTGTACGCGGGGCAGGGCGTGCGGCTGATGGCGGGAGCGGTGATCGGCAATCACGCCGGGCCGGTGTGGATCGGCGCAAACACCGAAGTGGAACCTCATACCTATCTCGAAGGGCCGCTGTATATCGGGCCGGATTGCCGGATCAAGGCCGGAACGCGGTTCTATCACGGATGCAGTTTGGGGCCGCAGTGCCGGGTGGCGGGAGAGATTTCCGCTTCGATCCTGCAGGGCTACGTCAACAAGCAGCACGAAGGATTTTTCGGGAACAGTCACCTCGGTCGGTGGGTGAACATCGGCGCGGACACGCGGACGTCGAATTTGCGCAATGATTACGGTCAGGTGAAGGTGCAGGTGGGCGAGCGGTTGATCGAGACGGGCGAGTCGTTCATCGGGCTGATGGCGGGGGATCACCTGAAGACGGGAATCAATACCATGTTCAATACCGGGACAGTGGCGGGAGTGGCGGCCAATGTCTATGGGGCTGGCTATCCGCCGCGGTTTATTCCGAGCTTCACGTGGGGCGGTGCGGACGCATCGAAGCCGGGGTCGCTCGATCGGACGCTTCAGATCGCGCGTGAGGTGATGCCGCGGCGGGGACAGCAGTTGTCGGATGCCGAAGTGGAGCTGCTTCGGCGGCACTATGCGGAAACGGTCAAGGGAGCGAGGGAATCGTGAAGAAGACTCGGATGATCGGCGGGATCGTACTGGCGGTGGCAGTGGTGGGCGCGTTCTTGCTGTGGGGGCCCAAGCTGTGGGCGGAGAATGAGCCGGTGAATATGCAGCTGGCCAAACTGAACTTCATTCTACGGGCCGCGCGCGACAACTACGTTGAGGAACCCGATCCGTCGAAGATGCTCGAAGGCGCGATTCGCGGCATGTTGTCGGAACTCGATCCGCATTCGGTCTATATTCCGCGCGAAGATCAGGAGAAGATCAGCGAACAATTCCGCGGGAAATTCGAAGGGATCGGGATCAGCTTCAGCATCCAGAACAAATGGCTGACAGTGGTGTCGCCGATTCCGGGAACTCCCGCCGACCGGCTGGGCATCCGCGCGGGCGATCGTATTATCAAGATTGACGGCGTGTCGGCCTACGGCATTTCCAATGAAGAGGTCTTCGAGAAGCTGCGCGGCCCGAAGGGCACGACCGTGGACGTAACGATCTCGCGGCCGGGGGTGGACGATCCACTGGATTTCACCATCGTGCGCGACGCGATTCCCATCTTTTCCGTCGGCGCGTCGTTTCTCATGCCCGACAAGGAAACGGGTTACGTGCGAATCAATCAGTTCACGCAGACGACGGACGGCGAAGTGGAACACGCTCTGGACAGTCTGGCGGCGGCGGGAATGAAACGGCTTGTGCTCGACTTGCGCTCGAATCCGGGCGGCTATCTCGATCAGGCGTGGAAAGTGGCTGATCTGTTTCTGCCCAAGAGCGACATGATGATTGTCTACACCAAGGGACGCGTGGCGCGCTCGAATCAGGAATTTGCCTCCACCGGCCGCGGCGCCAAATACAAGTTTCCGATCATTGTGATGATCAACCACGGAAGCGCCTCGGCTTCGGAGATCGTCTCGGGCGCGATCCAGGATCATGATCGCGGGTTGGTGGTGGGAGAAGTCAGTTTCGGCAAGGGACTGGTCCAGACTCCCTATCCGATGCCGGACGGCTCGGTGGTGCGGCTGACAACCGCTCGCTATTACACGCCGTCGGGACGGCTGATCCAAAGGCCGTACGACAAGGGGATCGGCGAGTATCTGCTTGGCGACATGGCCGACGAGGGCGAGGAGGCCGAGGACGGCGCGCCCGCCGATACGACTCCCCGCGAGATCTTCCATACCGACGGCGGACGCATGGTCTACGGCGGCGGCGGAATCACGCCCGACAGTACGCTGGCCGCACAGCGCGGAACGGCGACCACCGCCCGGTTGCTCAGTCAGCGGATGTATTTCGACTTCGCCAATGAATACGCGGCGAAGCACCCGGAACTGGGACGGGATTTCGAGCGGTTCTTTAGCGAGTTTACCGCTACGGACGCTATGCTGGCCGAGTTGAAAGCGATGGCCGCGGAGCGGAAAATCGAAATCAACGACGAGGAATGGGGAAAAGACCTTGACTTTGCCAAGGCCAATATCAAGGCTGAAATCGCGGGGATTCTGTTTAATGACCGGAACCTGTACTATCTGGTTCGGATCGCCACTGATCCTCAGATGACGACGGCACTCACGCTGTTCGATCAAGCCCGGCAACTGGCACAGGCGGCGGGGGAATTAGACTGATTCCCGAAAGAGACCAGAAATCAATCATTTGCAGTGCGGAAGCACAGCCCGCTTAGGGGTAACAGATCGTCTGCCCGTAACATGTTCAGTGAGAACCGGGTGGATTTTGGCTTGCTCTTTTGTTTCCGGTTGTCTATATTGCGAAATCTAACGCAAGCCGCTTGTTGCCCGCTTTTTCCTCGTGTGCCGGGGCTTTCAGGAATGCTTTCACTCCGTTTCAGAATATCGCATATCCCGTCATGTTGAAACGACTTACCTATATCCTTGCCGCTGTCTGCGCGGCTTGGCTGATGGCGACGCCGGTTTGGGCCGCGAAAAACGAGGCCCTTAATCAGGCTCAGCAGGCGGCCGCCCATGATGAATGGGAAGAGGCAGCGGCTCTGGCGCAGCAGGCGGTGGATCAGGAACCCAAGAACGAAAACGCCTGGGCGCTGCTGGCGCAGGCTCAGATGGAACTGGGTGATTCCGCCGCGGCGGCATCGGGTTGGGAAACGGCCCTCGGCTGTAATCCCCGTCATGCGGAATCGGTGCTGGCCCTGACGGAGTATTACCTCGGTCAGGATCGTACCTCCGAGGCGGAACGGGTGGTGGCGGCAGCGGAGGAGAAGGATAAGAAGGGGAAGATTGACGAGATCAAGGTCGCGCGCGGCATGATCTACGCGCACAGTGGGAATATGCCGGAGGCGACGAAGATTCTGGCCAGTGCCACAGCCAAGAATCCGAAGAATCCGCTCTATCCGCAGATTCTGGCCGGCATCTACGCTAATAAGCAGGTGTATGATCTGGCCGAGAAGCATTACTCCGATGCATGGGCGCTCGCGCCCGGCAACCCGTCGCTGGCCTACGAATACGGGCTGGTGCTTCAACAGCAGAAGAAGTACAAGGACGCGTTGGACCTGTTCAAGGTGGTTCAGGAGAAAGACCCGAACAACAAGGCGGTAGACTTTCTCATCGGGCGGCTCTACTACGGCGCGGGACGCTATGCGGAAGCGGCGCGGCAGCTCGAGACCGCGGTGGAGAAGCGGCCGGATCACTTCCTGTCGAATCTGCTGCTCGGACGCAGCTACTTGGAACTGTCCAAGCGCGAGAAGATTAATGTCTATGGACTGGCCGTGGATTGGCTGCGCCGGACGCTGGAACTTCGGCCCGACCGCGAGGACGTCAAGCAGCTTCTGGCGGACGCGCTGACGCAGGAAGGGCGCATGTTCTATTTGGCGGGAACGACCGATTCAACCGACGGCGCGGCGGCGCAGCTTGACTCGTCAATCTGGGTGACGAAGGAAGCGCTGGCGGTTTATCCCGAGCAGCCCGGCGCTTACAGCCAGATATCGCGCATATTCGACAAGAAGAATCAGCTGGACTCGGCGCTGGCCTATGCCCAGCTTCAATATGCCCAGACTCCGGATGACCAGCGGGAATTCGCGCGGGTGGTGAATTTGAGTCAGCGGCTGAACCGGCAGGGCGATCTGATCGCGCTGCTTGCGCCGGTGATACAGGACACGGCCATGCTGGCGCGCTATGGAATGATCCTGACCAACGCGCAGATCGAGACCGGCAACTACGGCGACGCGCGCGAGACGATCAAGAAAGTGATCGAACACGATCCGGCCAATTGCGACGCGCACTCGATGCACGCCTACATTGACTTGAAGCGCGAGCGCTATACCGAGGCGATCCCCGCGCTGCGGGCGGGCGTGCGGGCCTGTCCGAATGACGGAGGGCTGTGGGTTTATTTGGGCGACTGTCTCTATTTCTCCGCTCCGAAAGACAAGGAGACGGTGCAGGAAGCGAAGGAAGCGTACACGCGAGCGTGCGCCATCGGCCATCGCGACGGCTGCGAGAAAAAAGAGCAGGTCACCGAACTGCTGAAGACGCTGCGCTGACGACGACAACAACACATCAAGATAACCATTCTTTGAGGATTCGGGAATGAAACAGGGCACGTTTACGATCATCACGATGGTGGCCGCGCTGGTCATCTCATTCGTCTTTTACTTCGCGATTCTGCCGATTATGGATCGCGGCGTGGAAGAGACTCCTTTGATCCATCAGATTTCGCTGGCAGGACCCGTGGTGCCGCTGCTGCTGACGCTGACGCTGATGCTCTTGACGTTCATTCTGGAACGTATTTTCACGTTGGCGAAGGCGCGGGGGACGTCGCCCCTGTCCATCTTCTTCTCGCATTTCACGAAAGCGGTTCGCGAAGCGAAATACGACGAAGCGAGCAAGCTCTGCGACAAGCAGCGCGGATCGGCGGCGGCGGTGCTCAAGGCGGCGGCAGATCAGTATATCCGCACGAAGGACGATAAGTCCATGAGTACGGATAAACGGATCAGCGAAACGCAGCGCGCGATCAACGAAGCGCGACTGCTGGAAGTGCCGTTTCTCGAGCGCAATCTGATCGCGCTCTCGACGATCGCTTCGATCGCGACGATGGTCGGTCTGCTGGGCACGACGATCGGCATGATTCGCGCGTTCGCGGCGATGTCCACTCAGGGCGCGCCCAACGCTGCCGAGCTGGCGCGCGGAATTTCCGAGGCGCTGGTGAATACGGCACTCGGTCTGTTCGCGGCGATCTGCGGCATCGTGGCCTACAATTTCTTCGTCAACAAGGTAGATCAATTCAACTACTCGATTGACGAAGCGGCCTATTTGATGGTCGAAATTCTGAAGGAAAAGGAAGCGGCCTAAGACTCTTTGAGTCTGTGACATCTCGCAATTGAGTCAAAGGCGGACAGACACATGGCAGCACCGAAAAAACGACGCATTCCCGTCAGTATTGACATGACGCCGATGGTGGACATCGCCTTTCTGCTGTTGATTTTCTTTATGTCCACGACGGTGTTTAAGAAGCCGGAAGAAGTTCCGGTGCAACCGCCGCTTTCGCATTCCACGTTCACGCTGCCCGAGACCGGCATGGTAGTCATCACCATCCCGAAGGACAACTATATTCAGATGACGCTGGAGGTCGCCGCGCTGGACTATGACCTGGGATTGTCCGAGCAGGAAGGTCGCAGGATCGTGCACAAGCGTTTTCAGCCGGAAGAGCTTCCGCCGATTATCAAGAAGCTCATCCTGCGGCGGCTCGTGGACCGGGTGGTGATCAAGGCCGATCGCAAGGCGGAGTATGGAGTGATCGAGGCGGTCATGGAGACGCTCCAGAAGGAAAATCTCAACATCCTGAACTTCGTGACGGATCTCGAGGAAGAGGTGAGGGTGGAAGGGTCGTTCGTGGGAGCGAGCGAAAAGGAAGGCGCATCGCTGCCGTCCGGATC
>JAQTRJ010000129.1 GCA_028711875.1 bacterium
GCAAGTCGTGGATAGAATCCTCGAACCGGAAACCGCCGCCGCTTTCGGCCTGTTCGAGAATCAGCTTTGCATCATGGTGCATTCCGGTTCGCGCGGCTTCGGCTATCAAATCTGCACCGATTTTCTGCCGGTGATGAACAAGGCCGCCGACAAATACGGCATCGCGCTGCCGGACCGACAACTGGCCTGCGCTCCCGTCACCAGCGCGGAAGGGAAACGTTACCTTGAAGCGATGCGCTGCGCCGCCAACTTCGCGTGGGTGAACCGGCTGGTCATGCATCGTTTTGCCCGCGAAGCGATCCGCGACGCGCTCCATCTCTCCGATGACCGCTGCGGATTCGCACTCGTTTACGATGTCGCTCACAATATCGCCAAGATCGAAGAGCACCTCGTGGACGGGAAGCCGCGCCGCGTGTGCGTCCATCGCAAGGGCGCGACCCGTAGTTTGCCGGCCGGGCATGCGCTCGTTCCGCAGGCCTACCGCCGCGTCGGGCAGCCGGTGCTCATTCCCGGCGACATGGGACGCGCGTCGTACGTTCTGGTCGGTGCGGAAACGGCGCTCACCGAATCGTTCGGCTCCGCTCCGCACGGAGCTGGCCGCCTGCTCTCGCGAACTCAGGGAGCCAAACTGCGGCGCGGCGATGAGGTGCGTGCGAGCCTAGCTGAACAAGGCATCATCGTTCAGGCTCGCAGTCGCGCCACTCTTGCCGAAGAGCAACCGGACGTCTATAAAGATGTGGAGGAAGTCGTCCGCGTCGCCGCCGGAGCAGGTCTCGCGCGGCCCGTGGCTCGGCTGCGGCCGCTCGGAGCGATCAAAGGATAACCCCCCTTCTGTTCCCCCCATAGAATGGGGGGAATGTGTCCTTCCCCCATTCCATGGGGGAAGTCAGATGGGGGTAATCCTGCGAGAATGAACCATGCCACATTTTCTTACCATTCCTCCCGATAATTGGCGAAAAGCCCGCGAACTGCGCAAGAATCTAACCCCTGCAGAGCGAATCATGTGGCACTCAATTCGTCGCCGTGCGTTGGGTGCGGAGTTTCGCCGTCAATATCCAATCGGTCCATTCATTGTGGATTTCGTCTGTCTTGACAAAAAATTGATCGTGGAATTGGATGGCGGCGGACACATGGAGTCTGAACAAGCCAAGTATGATGGGGAGCGTGTGGGCTTTTTACAGGCGCGTAGTTTTCGGATTCGACGCTATTTCAACAACGATATTCTGCAGAATCTTGATGGAGTGCTGCAAGATATTTTCGTTGCTCTTAACGAATAACCCCCCTTCAATTCCCCCCATGGAATGGGGGGAAAGTAAGCCTTCTCCTTCCCCACTTCGTGGGGAAGTCAGAAGGAGGATTCCGACAACACCAAACTTTTTCTTCGATTACCCCATGCCCAACACCCCCCACTGGTCTCGCGAATGCGCGGTGGCAATCACCGTCACGGACGCCCACGGCACCATCATCGAGATGAACGACCGCGCCGCCCAAGTGTTCGCTAAAGACGGCGGCCGCACGCTGATCGGCAGCAGCGTTCTCGACTGCCATCCCGAATCGTCCCGTTCGATGGTCGCCAAACAGCTCCACGGCGGGATCACCAACGCCTACACTATCGAAAAAGGCGGCGTGAAAAAACTCATCTATCAAACTCCCTGGCACAGAGACGGCAAGTTCGCCGGACTGATTGAGTTCTCGATGGAGATTCCGCGCGACCTTCCTCATTTCAACCGCGATCTTCCCAAAACAAATGCCTGAATCCACCGCCGCATCCGACCTTCACGAAGCGCTGATCGAAGCGCTGTCCACCGACGGCCGCGGCATCGCCCGCGTCGGCGGCCACGCGGTGTTCGTCACGGGCGGCCTGCCCGGCGATCGCATAGAGCTGCGCATTTTGCCCTCGACCACGCCCGTTTCCGCCGAAATCTTCGCCTGGATCGAGCGCTCGCCGCAGCGGATCGAGCACACCTGCCCACATGCGGAGCGCTGCGTGGGTTCGCCGTGGGGATCGCTCATTTATTCAGAACAGCTCCACCACAAGCGCGAGCTGATCGAGCGCACACTGCACAAGATGCTGGGCGATATCGTCGTCGAGCCGGTCGTTCCCAGTCCCGCGCTGTGGCATTACCGCAATCGCGTGTCGCTGCACGTCTGGCCGAACGGACGGAGCATCGAGATCGGTTTCCGCACGTCTGCGCGGCAACGTGACGGAGTAGCCGTGAACACGTGTTCGCTGGCGGAGCAATCGGTTGCGGCAGCCATCCATTCAGTGAACCAGAAATTCGCGGAGGGCACGCCGGACGATCTTCCCGCGCTGCCGTCTCGCGTTCAAGTGCATCGTACGGCGCGCGGCGCGGGCGCATTGTTCATTTTCAATGGAGAATGCGAACCGGCATTCATCGAATCCCTCTGCTCGATTTTCTCCCTCGACATTCTCCCCGGCGGTCTGTGGTTCGCGTCGGGTACACAAGCGGGAATTCTCCGCCACAACTCGCCGATTCTCTTTTCACCCGGCGCACTCCCGATGCGAACGCAGAGTCTTGGCTGCGATATCCATGTCCATCCCGCCGCCTTTTGTCAGGCCAATCCCGCTGTTGCGATGCTGGTCGAGCGCGATCTCGGCGAGTGGGCGGGCGCGCACAAATTCCGCGGCGTGTGGGATCTGTACGGCGGCTTCGGCGCGCTCGGACTGGCGGCGGCAAGCCATTCACTCCCGCTGGAAGTTTTTGAAATCTCTCCGCAGAGCGAGCCGACGCTTCGCGATCTTGCCGAGCACATCGGGAACCGGAACGTACGCTTCCACCGCGGCGATCTGCAGCGTACGCTGCCCCGCCATTGCCATCGTCTCGTCGCGGATGATCTCATCATTCTCGATCCTCCGCGCAGCGGCGCGCACCCTGACGTGCTGCGTCTAATCGGCGAATCTTCCGCTCGCGCCGTCGTCTATCTCTCCTGCAATCCCGCCCGCCTCGCCCGCGATCTGGCGATTTTGCGCACGTTCCGTTTTCAGCCGCGGCGAATCCGTCCCTACGATTTCTTCCCGCAGACTCCCGCCGTCGAAGTTCTCGCGATTTTATTTCGCTGAAAGGCCACGCACAACGGGCGTCCCTCACTGGGACGCCCGCGTTTCAAAATGTCCTGATCGCGTTCGCTCTATTCGAGCCGCAGATTCTCCGGATTCAAGCCTTCGAACGCCTTGTGCACAAACCGGCCGTCCTTGCGGATGAGCTGGTCGTCGAACCAAATCTCCCCTCCGCCCTTTTCCGGCCGCTGAATGCAGACGAGGTCCCAGTGAATCGCCGAGCGGTTACCGTTGTCGGCGTCGTTTTCATAGGCGTTGCCGGGGGTGAAGTGGAACGATCCGGCGATCTTTTCGTCAAACAGAATATCGTCCATCGCCTCTTCGATGTAGGGATGGAATCCGAGCGCGAATTCGCCGATGTAGCGCGCGCCTTCGTCGGTGTCGAGAATCTTGTTGAGCCGGACCGTGTCGTTGGCGGTCGCTTCCACGATCTTGCCCTTCGCAAAGCGGAACCGCACGTTCTCGAAGGTGAAACCGCGATTGGAAGACGGAGCGTTATATTGCAGCGTGCCTTCGATGGAATCGCGCACCGGAGCGGTGAAAATCTCCAGATCGGGAATGTTCATATGCCCGTCGCACTTCACGGCGGGAATTCCCTTGATCGAAAAACGCAGGTCAGTGCCGGGACCTTTGATATGCACGCGGTCGGTCTTGTTCATGAACTCCACCACCGGGTCCTGCGACTTCGAGGCCTTCGCCCAGTCCACCTTCGTACACACTTTATAATAGAAATCTTCGAACGCTTCCAGCGACATCTTCGCCATCTGGGCCATCTGCGGCGACGGAAAGCGCAGCACGACCCAGCGGGTATGGGCCACGCGCTGTTCGAGGTGAACGGGTTTCAGCCAGAATTTCTCATAGAGTTCCATCTGGTCGCCGGGCACATCGGACATTTCCTTGGCGTTGAAAATTCCGCGCACGCCCATATAGCAATCCATCTGCTTCATACGGTACAGTTCGCAGTCGGCGATGAGCTTCATCCGCCCTTCGGTCGCATTCAGAAACAGCTTGCGCTGCACCTGTTGCGTCTTCATTTCCAGAACCGGAAAACCGCCGGCTTCGCAGATTTCCTGAACCAGAACGGCGGTGAATTCCGGCGGAATGTCAAACGCCTCGACCAGAACCTTGTCCCCCGGCTTCACGGCGGTGGAGTAGCGCACGAGCACCCGTGCCAAATCGCGGTAGCGTGGGTCAGCCATTACAAATCCTTTCCCTTCGATGAGTTCGTCCCCTTGTTGCGGGGAATAGGGCTATACCTCAGCGTGAATTATACAATCCTTTTTCGAGAAAATCAACCGTCCCGGCTATGGCGGAGAAGATTCCGATCCGTAGCCGATAATACGGGCAATTTGGGCCGCCCGCCGCTGGACGTACGGTCCTGACGGACGGTACCGTCGCGGCGCGGGTATGATGGCCGTGAGAATGCACGCTTGCTTTGCCGTCAGCCGCCGCGCCGAGATTCCGAAATGATAGCGCGCGCCTTCCTCCGCCCCAAACACGCCCGGACCCCATTCGATGGAATTTAAATACAATTCCAGAATGCGGTCTTTGGGCAGCACGAGTTCCATGACCCACGTGATCGCCGCCTCGCGAGCCTTCCGGACATAGCTCCGTTTAGAAGATAAGAACAGATTCTTCGCCAATTGTTGCGTAATCGTGCTGCCGCCGCGCTTCACGCGCTCCTTCTTTTCGTTGACCTCCCACGCCTCCCGCATCGCTTGCCAGTCGAAACCCCGGTGTTCGTAGAATGTCTCATCTTCGGCCGCGATCACCGCTTTCGGCAAGACTTTCGGCATGTCTTTCAGCGGAATCCACGTATGTTTGACGGCAAGCGGCTTGCCCGCGGCTTTCGCTTCCCGCGCCCGCTGCCGCATGAACGCCGTCGTCTGCGGATTATGAACCGCGAGCACGGCCACTTGCACGACCGTCACCGCGACGGACAGCAGCAGGTAGAGACCGAGCAGCAGGGGAAGTCGTTTGAGAAAGCGGAGCATACGGGGATGGGTTGAATTGAATGATCCTGCATAAATATCGCAATGTTCCATGCAAAACACAAGAGGACGGCTTCCGAAACCGTCCTCTGTCGCTCTGAATATCCGTAACGGGACTACGACTCTATGGCCAGGCAGACTTCCGTCAGCAACTCCCGGGGCAGAGTCACGTTGGGATCGTTCAGATAGAATTCAAGGGACGGGCCGCAACGGACGGAATAGCCATTCTGCGGAACCCACTGACCGCACAGTCGCGCATACAGATCGCTGAGCTGCTGGTATGGCCCCTTGAGAACGGTCACCGCCCATAGCCCGCCGCCGATCTCCTGAATCCCGATTTCGCCCTCAGGCGTAATCTCCCGGTCAAGGACGATCGCGGCATCGTATCGAACCTTATCGAGCGGCGTAATTTCAGGATCGTCATGGCAGATGCCGAGGTATTTGGTGTTCGGCCCGAGCAGTCCCTTCGGACCGGCCCACGAACAGAGTTTTTGCCAGGCGGCCTCCGCGCCTTGTGCATAAGAACCGGTGCCCCTCGCGAAGGCGACCTTCATCTTGGGAATTTGTCGCACGTCCACGTCCATGTCTGATGCTCCTTGCTGAATGGGTTGGAAATCCGTCATGTCTCGATACGGATCGTAGTGAACGAGAGCATCGGACCTTGCGGCAACGGACGGGCGGTTTTCCCGACGATATTGTGTGGGAGCAACGCCGAAAGCGGTCTTGAATGCGCGCGAAAATGCGTCGAGCGTGTCGTATCCGGCGTTGAAAGCGATGTGCGTGACTTGCGCCTTGCCGTGTTTCAATTCAAATGAAGCGCGTTCGAGCCGCAACCGCCGAACGTGTTCCATGACCGATTCACCGACCATGCCGCGAAAGATCCGGTGGAAGTGAAAGGGCGAGAAACAGGCGATGCCAGCCAGCTCGTCAAGGGAAACGGCGTCGTCAAGATGATTCTGAATATGCACCAGCGCGCGCAAAATGCGCGCGCGGTAATCCTGCTCGGTGCTGGCTTTCATTTTCGCGCTTTCAAATCTTCCACGGCACAAGATCGGCATTCAGGACGACAGAAGTTTGATCGTTTTTGCGGATTTGAAGCCGAGTTGTTTTTGATCCATCACGATCACAGTGTCGGCTGCTACGCTCTCCTGCGGTGTCGGCTCCTGAACGAAGTGAAGGATCACAGCCGACCCGCAACCGCTACTGGATATTCCTCGGCCCGTCCTGCGGCGGCGTCGTCCACAGATTATAGTCGTTCCCTTCAAGGAGTTGCAGGTTATTCATCTCATACTGACCGCGATGGAGGTCGTACTGGTCGTAGAATCCGTTGTCGAACTCGTACACCTCGCCCGTTTCCGGAT
>JAQTRJ010000130.1 GCA_028711875.1 bacterium
CGCGGAACCCGGCACGGCGCTCGAGCGTGTCCAACAAGACACCTTCCACGCGGCGCTGCTCGACATCAACATGCCGGCCATGACCGGAGTCGAGCTGCTGACGCGGATCAAGCAGATGCGGCCGACCGTGCAGGTGGTGATGATGACCGCCTATACGACGATTGAGAAGGCCATCGAGTGCATCGAGCGCGGCGCGGGAGATTATCTGCTCAAGCCGTTTCGGGATTTGGACGAGCTGGCCCGCGTGGTCCAGCAAGCCGCCGAGCGGGCGGTGCGCTGGGAAGAAGTGGCTCGCGAGAGTTTACACAATCCGCGCGACGCGACGGTGCATTCGTTAGGATTGGACTAAGCTGTGCGGGGATGCTGGGCACGGGTCGGCTGCAAGCAGACCGACACCGCCAAGCGAACAGCGAGATTCTGGACGCCCGAGCAAGATAAAAAACTGAAACACTGAAAGACTGCAAGCGCGATGTCCGGAATGACCATGGGAAGATCTGGGCGGGGACGTTTCTTCGGTGTCTCACATCTGAAAATCACGAACGTTAGAAGTCTCCATGAACCACTATGACCGATTTGCGGAACTGGCCAAGCGGCTCGACTCGTTGAAAGACGTGCCGCACGGAACGCTGCCGTCGCGCCATCAGATCCGCCACTTCGCACACTCGACGCTCGCGCTGCGCTTTCCGCAGTATCGCGACCGCGAGAGCGTGGCCGCTTCGTCGCTGCCGCTGGGATTGGCCGATCTGGAGATTCAGCTCGCGGAAATTTTCACGGCGCTGGCTCCGCAGCTGCCGCGGCCGTTTCCGGCGATTATGGACGAGTTCATGGACACGCTGCCCGAGATTTTTTCCCGGATGCTGAAGGATGCGGAGGCCATTTACGCCGGTGATCCGGCCGCGAAAAGTCTCGAAGAAGTGATCGTGGCTTATCCGGGATTCTACGGAATTGCCATTTATCGCCTTGCCCATAAATTTTATCATCTGTCGGTGCCGGTATTTCCGCGGCTGCTGACGGAGCTCGCGCATCAATTGACGGGGATTGACATTCATCCGGGAGCGCAGATCGGCGACTCCTTTTGCATAGATCACGGGACGGGCGTGGTCGTTGGTGAAACGACGGTGATCGGGAACCAAGTGAAGCTCTATCAGGGTGTAACTCTCGGGGCGCTGAGCGTGGACAAGAATCTCGCGAGCCGCAAGCGGCATCCGACGATCGAAGATCGGGTGGTGGTCTACGCGCACGCCACGATTCTGGGCGGCGACACGGTGATCGGCCACGACAGCATCGTCGGCGGCAACGTGTGGCTGACCACCAGCGTTCCCCCCGACTCCACCGTCTACCATAAAAGCGAGATACGGATGAGGAGCGTTCATGAAAGCGACGACCATTCTTGAGACCATCGGCCACACGCCGCATCTGCGAGTGAACCGGCTGTTCCGTGACGACATCGAAGTGTGGGTGAAACTCGAACGCGTGAATCCCGGCGGGAGCATCAAGGATCGCATTGCGCTGGCGATGATCGAAGATGCCGAGAAGAAGGACGTACTCAAGAAGGGGATGACGATCATCGAGCCGACCAGCGGGAACACGGGCGTCGGCCTCGCGATGGTGGCGGCGGTGAAAGGTTACGATCTGGTCCTGGTGATGCCGGAATCCATGTCCGTTGAGCGGCGGAAGCTGATGGCGGCATACGGCGCGCGATTCGATCTTACGGCGCGCGAGAAAGGCATGCCGGGCGCGATCGCGCGGGCGGCGGAGCTCGTCGCGCAGACTCCGAATTCGTGGATGCCGCAGCAGTTCGAGAACGAATCCAACACGCAAGTGCACATTCAATTCACCGCGCAGGAAATTGTTCGCGACTTTCCGGACGGTTTGGATTATTTCATCACGGGCGTGGGCACAGGCGGGCACATTTCCGGCTGCGGAGAGGTGCTCAAGAAAATATTTCCGCATCTCAAGGTGTTTGCGGTGGAACCGGAAGCCTCACCGGTACTGAGCGGAGGAAAGCCGTCGCCGCACCCGATTCAGGGAATTGGCGCGGGGTTCGTGCCGAAGATTTTGCGGCGGAACGTGCTCGACGGCGTGATTCAGGTAACGAGCGATGAAGCGTTTGCCTATACGCGACGGGCGGCGAAAGAGGAGGGTGTGCTGCTGGGGATTTCTTCGGGCGCCTCGCTCGCGGCCGTGGCGAAAAAATCCGCGGACATGCCAAAGGGCAGCCGCGTGCTGACGTTCTGCTATGACACGGGCGAGCGATATTTGTCTCTGGACGCAGTCTGGAACGCGTGATAAGTTTTTTTCGATGATGAGAAACGCGAAGGGCGCACGGTGGTGCGCCCTTTTGATTCTATTTGCCGTAATGCTTTTCGATCCACGCCTTGTATTCGGCCTGTTTCTGCTTGATCGCGCGCCACCAGTCTTCGCGCTGCACGTACCAGTCCACTGTTTTTTTCAGACCCGCGGAAAAATTGTGCCGTGGTTTCCAACCGAGAGCTTGAATTTTCGTCGTGTCCACGGCATAGCGGCGGTCGTGGCCGGGACGATCGGTGACGTAGGTGATGAGGTCTTCGCCCTTGCCGAGCAATTTCAAGAGCGCGCGGGTAACGTCCATGTTGAACTCTTCGTTGCCCGCGCCGACGTTGTAGATTTGTCCGACTTCTCCCTTGTGCAGCACGAGATCGAGAGCCTCGCACTGATCCTCGACAAACAGCCAGTCGCGGACTTGTTTGCCATCGCCGTAGACGGGAACGGATTTGTTCTCGATGAGATTGGTGATGAAGAGCGGGATCAGTTTTTCGGGATATTGAAACGGGCCGAAGTTGTTCGAGGAGCGCGTAACCAGCACCGGCAGATTGTAGGTGACAAAGTAGGAGCGCGCGAGCAGTTCGCCGCCGGCTTTGGACGCGCTGTAGGGCGAGGACGGAGCGAGCGGATCAGTTTCCCGGAACGCGCCCTTCGGAATCGAGCCATAGACTTCATCGGTGGAGATGTGGAGGAAGCGCGCGATCTTCTGCCGCCGCGCTTCTTCGCAGAGCACGAACACGCCGCGGACGTCGGTTTCCACAAACACGCCGCCTTCGTGAATCGAGCGATCCACGTGAGTTTCGGCGGCGAAGTTTACCACCGCGTAGCAGTCGGCCATCGCCTTCGCCACGTCGTCGGGATTGCGAATATCGCCCTTGACGAATGTGTAGCGCGGATCACTCTCGACGTCCGCGAGATTGGCGAGGTTGCCCGCGTAGGTCAGCGCGTCGAGATTGACGATCTCGACCTGCGGGTATTTGGCGAGCAGATAGTGAATGAAATTGGAGCCGATAAACCCGGCCCCGCCGGTGATGAGAAGACGAGTCATTTAGAAAAGAAATCTCCCGTGTTCAACATAGTCCTTATCAGAGATTAATGAGCCAATTGCACACTGACCGAAGCTGCTTTGAACCCGTGAGATTCGCTGCGTTGCTAAGTTGCCCCTTCTTCAATTGAGTCCATATCTCTTCCGCCATGCGTTTCTCAATTGCCGCGCCAATAAAAAACGTCATGGGACGGAGTTTAAGTTTATTGAAAGATTCTCGAATCCGGTTCAACGCTGTACGAGCCGTTTTCCAATGCTCATCCGCCCCAGCTGGATCAATTCCTCCTTTGAGTTCTCCGAAAGCAATATATGCTTGTGGATATGACAAGGTTTTCTTCAAATCCTGAGCTGTTGTGTTCAACAGACAAAGATCAACATTATTGCGAACAAGAGGCACTGTCAAATTGTAATGCATGATCCGATTTTCGCCGTCCGCGCGTTTCCAAAGAAGAGCACGTAGGTGTAACTCAATGTCGGAATCGTCTTCCGATGCGGGTATCCACCTGTTCGTTCTGCCATCAAGCCAATGGTACGCGACGCCACCGATAGATAGTGCTGCGATAACAGCGCGAGTTAGCTTTCGCTGGGCTAAAACACCGCCGACATTTCGCATCGAGCCGCCTAAAGTGTCACCTCTTGTCAAAAGAAACCGAAACACAAGTTCTTCAACAAATTTGGATCCTGCAGGTTCAAGGAAGTTGACGATCAGTTCCTTGATTGCATTTGTTTTGTCCCTTTCTGTCAAATGGTTTGCGGCCTTATCGGATACTCCAGCAGCTGTCAGGAGTCCAGACTTAATCGTCTTCATCTTCAGAAAATCGCGAGGAGTAGTTGCAGCCTCTGCTGTCGTTTTCAAAGCGCGAGCTTCCTCTACGTATGGCGTCGCTCGTCGATTGCGCTCCAAGGCCAAGGCTACGAATCCCGCGCGAACCTCCTCGTAGGACGTAATTAAATCTTGGCTACACTTCAGGTGATGCGAGAATGCAGATGGTCTAGTAGGCATTATTCTTTCTCCAAATGTAAACACACTTCCGTAAGGATTCTCGGCCATGCTCACCCATCTGTTGGCTGCTATTCCCTTTGCCGTTGGGAAGCACAAGAATTATTTCCGTAGTCAAGCCGCAAGCCTGAGCAATATCTGACAGGATCAGGTCTACTGAAATGGGAATTCCGGCATATCTCACGTTATCATTGACCATGATTACGAAACCATTATTGGTCAATACACGAGCACACTCCAGGATTATACACGACATCTCATAGAAGTAACCCCTGACCAAACGAGGGATACAAGCGTTGTTGAGTCGTTTTTGATCCCGCTCAGTATCAAGATAGGATAGAATGGCCTGAAGGACAGGTTGCTGGTCTGCTGCTCGCAATGCACACTCCCACGCGGGATAATCCATAAGGGCTTTGGGCTTATTCTCCACCGTACAAGTCAGCATCTGTTGCCGTAAAGAAAGCAATTCCTGTTCGCTCACTCCGAGAAGTGCCAACTCCAAGGCATAGGTGCGGGTATAGTCATAGCGATTGCAGTAGGGGGGCGATGTAATAATGGCCGAATAGGATCCCGCGGTCAGTTTCGGTAAGATTTCCAAACATGAGCCCGACATAAGCTGTATACAAGAACGAGATTCTGTAGGCAAAAAGAGGTCTCGGTTGCCACCTGTATAGGCTGTGTCGTCTATGATCTCACGAAGCTTGCGGCCATATGCTTCGTCGAAACCTGCAACGACACCTTTGTCGAATTGTCTCGTTCCTTGTCGTCGCCCTGAGCGATAGTCCCAACGCAGATACTGACCATCCTTTCTGGTGTAACTGATCTTCTCAAGGATGCAAAGCAGCGCAAACATGAGCACTTTCCTCATGCGTTCTGACTCAGCCTGCATAGCACCGAGTGTCCTCTCGATGGCTTCTTTTGTTTCAGAAGGATATGCGCCTCCGGTTATACGGAGCTCCGCGAGGCATACTCGCACATGCGAATTTTTCCACGGCCTTCTAA
Source organism: bacterium (assembly GCA_028711875.1). Classification (GTDB taxonomy): domain Bacteria; phylum Electryoneota; class RPQS01; order RPQS01; family RPQS01; genus JAHJDG01. The sequence continues at coordinate 5,352 of JAQTRJ010000130.1, forward strand.
CGATCCATTCCTCAAGTGTATCTATTTCCTGAACAGTTAAACCCTGCTCCAATAGGGATCTACTCTCAATGATCTCTATACCGATGGGGAGCAGTTCAATGCCGTGGCATTCAATATTGTGGTCTCGCACTGCGAATAGAGTGGTACCCATGCCAGCAAAAGGATCGAGTACCACTCCACTTGTGATTGAGAATCTGCGTAGAAGGTAGTCGACAAGCGAAACAGAAAAAGCTTCTTTGTATTTGAACCATCTATACCGCGGGCGCTCTCTATTAGCCTGAAAGCTGACAAGCTGACGTGTCAAGTCACCCTCAACGCTCAATTTATCGCGATAACGATGCAGCAATCCCTTGTCGAGGTCGATTATTCGCCGGGCGCCCTCTGTAACTGGGGACTTGTCGTTGACGCGAAGCTCATGACCAAGTAAACTGATTTGTGTCATCGCTAATACCTTTGGGTCTCATCTGAGCGTCTGAAACCGCCGTTAGTGCAGATTAGTCTTTCTATGCTCGCTCCGCTTCGACGCAGATCGTGCGGGAGAAGAAGCGGGGGGAAAGGCGGCCGAGCCACGCGGGGGAGGCGTCGCAGCCGGAGTGGAGCGTGACGCGAAATCCCGCCGCAGCGAGTTGCTTCTCCAAAAAGCGGTGCGTGAACACGCTCATGTGACGCGGATCGGCGGCCGGGCCGGGCATCTTGCCGCGCGCAAGCTGCAAGAGATACTCGATGAATTGAATGTTCGGCACCGTGATCGCCGCGCGTCCGCCCGGTTTCAGCACGCGATGAATTTCCGCCAGCGCGTGCTCGGGAAAGATCAGATGCTCGATCACCTCGAGACAGGTCACGTAGTCGAACGACTCCGCCGCGAAGGGAAGGTCGTCTTGATCGAGATCATTCAAAGCTTTTTCGTCGAGCGCGTCATTGGCGGCGACGAGAGCGTTTTCGGCGAAATCCGTTCCAGCGATGTGCACGCCGCTCAGTCGCCCGCGCATCGCGTTCGGCAAAAAACCGTTGCCGGTGCCGATGTCGAGCCAGCGTTTGGGCTTGTGCAGAAGC
>JAQTRJ010000131.1 GCA_028711875.1 bacterium
CCCCAGCGGATGCCAACCAGATTTCGTCATGAAATGATGGAACGACTCAAGAGCGAAGGCCAGAAATCCCCAGAAGACGAACGCGTGCATCCATCCGGCGAAGGGACGCTCCTTGATAATCTTCCACTGCAGCAGGACATCCTTGACGAAGCGCCGCCACCGTTCCTTGCGGCGATCCACGCGGAAACCCTCGCGGGACTTAGCGACCAACCGCAACCGCTTGCGAACAGGAGCGATAAATCCGTACGCACAGGCAAGAATCAACAGAGTGAGGATGAGCTGTTCCATGACAGATGTGCTGATGTTTCGTACCGGAGTGTGCGTTTAGGCCGCCACGAACTCCAGCAGCGTGCGCACGCCCGAACCGGCGGCTGTATCTTTGGGTTGAATTGACGAAACCACTGCCGGAAACGTCGTGGGAGCGATGTCAATGTGAATCCACGGTGTGTTGCCGACGAATTCCTTGAGAAACGCCGCCGCCGTGCAGGCTCCGCCCCAGCGATGCCCGCAGGAGTTGCGCAAATCAGCGGTCGCCCCTTCCATATCCTTCGAGTACTCCTCATAGAGCGGCATCGGCCACAAACGTTCGCCGGCTCGCTCGGCCGCCTTGAGAATCTGGTCTTTCAGGTGTTCGTTGTTCGAGAACAGCGCGTCGGCATAGTTCCCCAGCGCGACCACCGCCGCGCCGGTCAGCGTAGCGAGGTCAATCACCGCGGACGGCTTGAACTTGTCCACCGTATAGGCCAACGCATCCGCGAGTACCAGACGACCCTCGGCGTCCGTGTTGAGAATCTCGACGGTCTTTCCGTTGTAGCCCGTATAAATGTCGGAAGGACGATACGCCTCCGGGCCGATGGCATTTTCCACCGCGCCGATCACACCGATTACGCGATGCTTCGGCTTCAGCTTCGCCACACCACACATCGCGGCCAGCACCGCCGCTCCCCCGCACATGTCAGACTTCATCTCATCCATGGTGGCGGTCTTGATATTCAGCCCGCCGGAGTCGAAGACCAATCCCTTTCCGACCAACGCGAACGTTTTCTTAGCGCCGCGGGGATTCCAGTCCATGATGATAAGCTTGGGCGGCATGGCGCTGCCCTTCGTGACGGCCAGAAGCAGATTCATGCCGAGTCGCTGCATGTCGCGTCGCTCGAGGACGGTGACTTTCATACCCGGCGCGGCAAGTTTCTTGGCTTCGCGCGCCAGAAATTCCGTGGTCACCACATTGGCCGGGTGCGTTCCCCACTCGCGAGCCAGATTCGTACACTCCGCAACCACCTCCTGCCGCTTCATCACACGATTCGCCGCCCGTTTGCGCGCGGTATTCGCAAAATAGAGCGCAACCGACGTCAGCTCTTTCCGGCCGGACGTGGATTCCCGCTTATAATGATCGAACCGCCAATTCCCGAGCACAATCCCATCCACCAGCGCGCGCGTCACATCCTCAATGGAGAAATCTTCGGCGAGCTTCGATTCCCCGACCAGCGCCAGAGACTTCGCGCCGCGATCGCGCGCTTCCCGCGTCACAGCCCCGGCAGCCAGCCGCAGCGCGTGCCAGCGAAAATCGCGCCGCGAACCCAGACCGTGCAGAATCAACAGAGGAGCCTGACCTCGATCGCAGAAATGGCTCACAAGTTCGTCTTTCTTTCCACTGAAGCGCGCGGCCGCGATGAGTTTCATCGCTTCCCGCGCCGTCGCGCGGTCGAGGGAGGGAAATCTGGAAACCTTGATTTCGTCGTCAAACAGACAAACGGCGATGGCACCGGGATTGCCCCGAACCGTTCCTTCAGCTGTGGTAATTTTCATGGCTTTCTCCTCACGGAATGGCGGAGCGATTTAACGATGCGGTTATCCTCGTCAAGAACGACCACAGTAGGCTTATGCTGTTGCGTCTCCTCCTCGGCAAGCTGTACGAAGCTGGCGATGATGATGCGGTCGCCGCGCTGGGCAAGCCGCGCCGCCGCTCCGTTCAAGCCGATCGCACGGCTCCCGCGACGCGCCGGAATCGCATAGGTGTCCAGCCGCGCACCGGTCGTGATATTATAAATGTGCACGCGTTCGAACGGCAGAATGCCCGCCGCGTCGAGAATGTCCGTGTCAATAGCGCACGAACCCTCGTAGTCGAGATTCACCTGTGTCACGCGCGCCGTGTGAATCTTCCCCCCCAGCATCTCTCTGGTCATGTGTCTATTCCTCCCCCGCGGATTGCAGGATCGCACAATTCCGCGAGCGTCTCGCGATACTCTCTCATAAAATTTTCCACCACCTGAGTTGCCGGTATCACCTCGTGAATCATTCCCGCGCCCATTCCGGCCTCGAGTTGCCCTTCTTCCCAATCGCCCTCGAAAATTCCCCGCCGCTCCCGCTTCTCACCCAGTAACTCGCGCATCTCTGCTTTCGATGCGCCTTCCTGCTCCCGTTCTGCGCAGCGCAGGGCATAGGGATTTTTTATCATCCGCGCCGGGCCGATCTTCTTGAGCGTCAGAACCGTATCCGATTCTCCAGCATCTATGATCGCCTGTTTGTAGCGATCCGACGCCGAGGATTCCATCGTGGCGGCGAATCGCGTCCCGATTTGCACGCCATCCGCACCCAGAGCCAGCGCCGCCGCCATGCCGCGCCCGGTCACGATTCCGCCCGCCGCGATCAGCGGAATGCTCACGGCCGCCCGCACCTGAGGAATCAGCACGAAAGTCGGAATTTCGTCCACGCCGTTATGCCCGCCGGCTTCCGTACCTTCACAAACTACGGCATCCACACCGCGCGCTTCAGCTTTCTTCGCAAGCGCCGCGGACGGAACCACGTGAACCACCGTCACACCCGCCTCGCGTAATCTCGGAGTGAATAGAGCGGGATTTCCTGCGGACGTGAACACGATTCTCACGTTCTCCTGCAGGCAGACGTCCACCAGATCGGCGATGTCCCCGCGCAGAAGCGGCAGATTGACACCGAACGGAGATTCGCTGGTCAGAGCTTCGCGCGCTTTTCTGATGTGCTCGCGGAGCAGATCGGGTTTCATGGAACCCGCGCCGATCAAACCCAGCGCGCCCGCCCGCGACACGGCCGCGCACAGTTTCCATCCCGACACCCAGACCATGCCCGCCTGAATAATGGGATAACGGGTATTCAAGAGCGCCGTGATGCGATTGGCTTTCAAGATGTCACTCGACAAGTTCGGCCGTCGTCATACGTCCTACACACACGACAGCCGCGCAGGGCTGCACCCGCGCGGCCGAATCGGCGAAACCGCGGCATCCGGTCGTTTCGCGTCAATGTCCTCGCGCCAGCTTAAGCAGATCCACGCGCAGCGCCGCCCGGCCTTCCAGCTCTCCGGCATATTGCGAGTGCGTCGTCGGCGCGGAATCGTGCATGAGAAATTCGCGATCCAGATAGAACTCAGCGCGTGCATAGCCCGCCAGCTCGAGATAGCCCGTGTCCATGCGGATGGCATCCTCGGGACAGGCCTCCGCACACAATCCGCAGAAACAGCAGCGGAGCAGATCAATCTCAAAGGCGACCGGATATTTTTCGATCCGTCCGTCGGGGGATTCCCCGGGAGTGATGTAGATGCAGTTGTCGGGACACGCCGTTTCGCACATCATGCACGCCACGCAGCGCGGCGCTCCATCGGGACGGAGCATCAGGCGGTGCCGCCCCCGCCAACGAGGAGAAATCGGCCTGCGCTCCTCGGGATACATAATGGTGACACGCCCCGGCTTCGTCTTCATTCCCAGCGAGCGGCCGATGTGCCGACCGAGGTTGACGAAGAAGTGGCGGCACGTGACGACGAAGCCCTTCCACAGTTCCGGGTAGTAGGTCTTTTGCCAGAGGCTAAGTTCGACGCGGCGTACGGGCTTGACTTCGATCATCGGATTTCTTGAGTCGTGTTCACAGCGTTTTTAGGCCACCAGCATGACAATCAACGCGGTTACGGCGATGTTCGCGAGCGCGATCGGCATCATTTCCCGCCACGACACGCGCATGAGCTGATCATAGCGGAAGCGCGGATAGGTCCAGCGGATTTGCATTTGCAGCCACATCAGGATCAGAACCTTCACGCCGAAAGACAGAATCCGCAACGCGACGACCGCCCATTCCGCGATGGGCAGGTACGCTCCCCACGGAAAATGGAAACCCGCCATCCCAAGTTTTTCGCCGGCATCGAAGAGAAACGGAACCTGATAGCTTCCCAAAAAGACCGTTGCCAGCACGGCGGCCAACACGACGATTTCCGCGAATTCGCCGAGGAAAAACATTCCCCAGCGCATCCCCGAGTATTCGGTCGCGAAGCCGATGATCTCCGATTCGCCTTCGGGCAAGTCGAACGGGCAGCGTTTGGTTTCGGCCATCGCCGCCGGAAGAAACAGCAGAAACGCGATCGGCTGAACGATGATTCCCCATTTGGGAATCCAGCCCCAGAGATAGCCGTTTTGCGCGGTCGCCATGACGCCGGGATCGAGCGAACCATAGACAAGAATCGGCCCGATCAGCGACAAACCAAGAATCAGTTCATAGGAAATCATCTGCGCCGTGGCGCGCATGCCGCCGATCAGCGTGTATTTGTTGTTCGACGCCCAACCGGCCAGCAAAACCCCGTATACGGCAATGGAACCGAAGGCAAGCAGATACAGCATGCCGACATCGAGCTGGAGAATTTGCAGCGGAATCACCTTGCCGCCCACGGTAATCGTCGGGCCGAACGGCAAAACGGCAAACGTCATGAACACCGGGAACATCGCGAACACCGGCGCGGCGGCGTGGAGGAAGCGCAAACCTTTCGGCGGGAGAAAATCCTCCTTGAAAATCATCTTCAGCGCATCCGCCACGGAGTTGACGATGCCCATGAGCTTAATCCCGAGGATCGCCGCTCGATTGGCGCCGATGCGGTCGGACATGAGCGCGCTTTGCTTCCGCTCCGCCCAGGTGAGCACGAACGCACCCGCGATGATGCCGATAAACACCACCGCGATTTTGCCGACGATCAATCCCAAATCAAGCCACATGCACTCTCCGCAATGCTCACGAAAGAAATCTCAGTACGCCGCGAGCGGCTTGTCCGTCTGGACTCTCCGGAAGGGCGGCTCGGGAACTCCGGTCAACATTTTTCCGCTCGCGCCGATTCCTTCCCACGTCATACCCTTGAACGACGCGGCGCCGCCGCCGATGGCGTCGAACACGTCGCGCTCCGTCGAAAACTCCAGATCAAGTCCCAACTTAACGGCCAGCTCCCGCCACACATCCCATTCACAGACGGCCAGCCCCAGCGGCTCCAACGCTTGCCCCGTCCGCTGCACGCGCCCCTGGAAATTCGTATAGCTGGCTTCACGCTCCGCCCACATCGCCAGCGGAATAACGTCATCGGCGACGTCGGTCATGCCGTTCTGATGCGTTCCAAGATAGAGGATGTAGGGGCAATTCTGATCCAGTTTGGCAAGCTGCTTGGCTGTAAGTCCGGTTGTCAGATCATGGCGAACCACGATGAGAATTTCGAAATCGCCGTCCTGCGCGCCCGCCAGAATCTCATCGCCGGGAATTCCGCTTCCGCCCCACGGTTGAACTCCGATCTCCAACGCTCCGCGACGATTGGGCGCAAGATCAGCCTTGCGCAGGATCACGTCCGCCTCCCCTTTCGGTTCCATCGCGAGATTCACATCCACGCACTGAACCTTCAGAAGATCCACGAACAGGCGCTTGAGCAGGAACAGGTCTTCGTTGGACGAGTGCGCCGACGCCAGGACTCCGATGGAACCCGCGCCATGTTTATCCAACGTCTCCTTGATTTTTGCCGCAGCGCGCGCGATCACAGCGGAAACAACGAGTTCCTGCTCGTTGGTTTCCGCCTTTGTGCGCGGCACGATCAAGCGGTTCGGCGAATCCACATCATGATAGCTATAACGGCCGCGGTCGCACAGCCACCACTCATTCACCAAACGGTTGTAGCGCGGCTTCAAGCGCTGGATGCGACGTTGGGGATTTTTATACGAATGCTCGATATCCCAATCCGCGAAAATGTTGCAGCCGCGCGAGCAGCCGGTGCAAATCGAGGGCGTCCGCTTCAGATACCACACCCGCCGCTTGAAGCGGAAATCCTTGTCGGTCAGCGCCCCCACCGGACAGAGATCCACGACATTTCCCGCGTAGGGATTCTCCAGCCGTTTGCCCGGCGCGTTCATGAGTTCCGCGTTTCCGCCCTGCCCAAAAATACCCAGTTCATCCACCCCAACAATCTCACGACAGAATCGAACACAGCGCGAGCACAGCACGCAGCGTTCGCTGTCGAGCACCACCGTCGGACCGACATCATGAACCTTGTGCTTGTGACGCTTTTCGGACAGCTCGACGCGGCTGTCGTGAAGCCCGTAGCGCATGTAGTAATTCT
>JAQTRJ010000132.1 GCA_028711875.1 bacterium
CAGCGCCATTTCGTGGTGGTTAAGCATCAGCCCCTCCACCGCCACTGGGATCGGATGATTGGGAGCGATGACCATCGCGGTCTTTACGTTGCGCAGTTCAATTGTGAAGCCGGCGTCGAGCAGCGACGGCTCGCCCTCGCCATAGCGCCAGCCGTCCGGTGTCGTATCCATCCTCCGCTCGGCATGTTCTCCTTCGGGAATCAGTTCCATGCCGGTTTCGGATTCGCGAAATTCATCCATTGGGGTTTCCTCCCTCGGGTTAACAAGGCGCAGACGATCCGATCGGGGAACAAACGTTCGCACGATTTCGCCCTCCGCTCAGGACTTCCTTAGACTGCATGTAAAATAGTATAGACCCGAGAGTCTGTCAAGGGAGATCGGACATGTTTTCAAAATACCGGAAACTTATCAAAGCGGCTCTATGTTGAGCATTCCGAGTCGTTTGAGGGAAGGGGGTATGGCGCAAGGGAGACGGTGCGGAGAATTTCGGAGGGATTGCCTCTCGGGGAAGCGCCCGGGAAGCCGGAAGCGGAAAGACGCGGTGTTCAGAAGGACAGCATTCAATATTACATTCCGGCAGGGACACAGTCCCTGCTCGGCGAACCAGCGCACGTTCCTTCATTTCGTTCGAAGATGCGGCGTTACGGGAAGAGCGCATATCCATGCGGCGCTACGGAACCATCGCGCACAGCAGTGCGGCGCTACGGGAAAAGCACAGATCCATGCGGCGCTACGGAACCATCGCGCACAGCAGTGCGGCGCTACGGGAAAAGCACAGATCCATGCGGCGCTACCCCCCTTCTATTCCCCCCAAATCGAAGATTTGGGGGGAGATTAGTCGTCGGGAAGGTCGTAGTAGAATTTACGGGATTTCAGCTCGGGGTGGGCTTCCCAGGAAATCCGGCCGTGGATGCCGAGGTTGTCGTAGGGATATTCGAGAATGTGGATGATCGGCCACCAGTCGGGCTGGCCGACAGTCGCGGAAAATGCGCGGCTGAGATTCTCGATCAGAGATTTTTTGCGCGAACGAGGTTGGCGCGGGCAATACAGAATCAAGTGGAGGACGGGCATTCCGTCGCCGTTCCACACCACGCCCGCAGTGCCGGCGTCGCCGGGGTCGTATTCGCGGATGAGCACGCGGAAGATGTCGCGTTCGAGTCCGGCTTGGGCGGCCGCGTCGGTGAGATTGGAAATCAACGCGCGCCTGATGTCGGGCGTGGTGCGCGGGAGAGTGACGTCGAGGAAAGGCATGGGAAGAAATGCAGAAAACTTGAAACTTCAAACTGAAAACTCAAAAGGGATTATCGGGGCAGTGAATCTGCAGGCACGCAGGTGAAAGCCTGTCTGGGGAGATTAACTGGTCGGCGTTACAACCTCTCGATGAAAAGCATCCAACTATCACTAAGGTACCCGCACTCTGCCGTGATAATCTGCACACCGGGCTGGTTCGTAATAAAGGCGAAGGAAACGCGGCCGTTTTCGTCAGTAGTATCGCGAAGTGCCGGATTCAAATAGCGGATAAAACCGAGCGGAACGGCGAGAGACATCTGCACAACTACACCAGGATAATAACAACCATGCTGGTCTTTGGCTTGCACCCAGCCTTCGACAGTCGCAGTATCTCCCGGGAGAAATTGAACGGTATCGGTTGGCAGCCAAATATTGAAAGTATTAACAGGGAATTCCACGAAAATATCCAGTGAACGAGTCACATAGCCGCAGGTCGCGGTCAAGATGAACCAACCATAGTCACACACCCTCCACCATGTTTCCGTGCGGCCAGCTTGACCCGTGGGCGGAAACGGCTGCCATGTACCACAAGGAGCGTGCAGGGTTACAGTTGTGTCGGGCACCCCCTGCCCATTACCGTCCACGACGAGGGCAACAAGTCGGACACTATCGCATCGGCCGGGCAAGACTGAGAGATACGCGCGGTTTGCAGTGAAACTGAGCGGGGGATCACCTTCCGATGCGTCCAATAGCCAGAATGTCCACGCATCCGCATGGTCTTGACACTCGGCAACAATCGTCTGGATTCCGGACTGATTGTAAGAGCAGAAGCGAAAGTAGACGAAGCCGGAACTGTTGGTCGTGCTATTCTGCGGACCCGTGAATTCAATCCGGCCGATGGACTCGGTAAGAGATAAATGAATGGGACAGTGCGGCACGGGATTCCCCGAAGTATCTCGCACGCTCACATAACCCTCCACAAGTGCAGAGTCACCATAGAGAACGTGAACGGTATCGCGTTCCATCCAAACTTCGACGCTGCCGACGACCGGCTGAGGTGGCGTTGGGATGCCATCGTCATCCGAGTAGCAGCCCGCGACAAGTCCGACAAACACGATGATGGTGAGAAAGAACAGCGATCTCATGACTCCCTCCCTTTGAAATGATGAGATCAGACAGTGAAAATTAGAAATGAGAAATCAGAAACGAGAAAAGATCAATGATTGAATTTGGCGATGATTTTGGGGCGCATGTGCTCGTCCACCGAGACAAAGACGACGCTGGTCTTGACCACGAGATTGTCGTCGGTCCAGCCTTCGATGTCGAAGCTGATCGAGGTCCTGCCGACCTTGACGTTGTCCACGTAGAAATCCACGATGTGTCCCTCTTTGACGGGACGGACAAAGCGAATCTCGCCGAACTTCAGCGTGACCATGAGTTCTTCGCCGGTGTGCCGATGGGCGAAGATCGAGGCGGCTTCGTCCATCCACGCCATCATGTTGCCGCCGAACAGCGTGCGGCGCAGACCGACGTCAAGGGTCTTGCAGAGCTTGGAGGTGACGTGGATGCGAGTAGGAGAAGGCATAGGCAAATCAGAAATGAGAAATGAGAAATTAGAAAGGACGTCCCGGAAGCCGGGACGCCCTTTCGGCGATTATTTCAGAAGCATCATCTTGCCGAAGCCCTCGAAGCCACCGGCCGAGAAGCGGTAGAGATAGACACCCGAAGGCAGGTTCGCTCCGTTGAACTCTACCGTATGCGAACCGGCCGCGAGATTTCCCGGACGAAGCTCGCGGACGAGACGACCGTTCACGTCGAAGACATCGAGATTCACCTCAGAGGCGCGCGGCAGATCGAAGGCGATGCGAGTCGCGGGATTGAAGGGATTCGGATAGTTCGGATAGAGCCTGAACTCGGAAGGAAGTTCGCCCGCAACATCATCCACGGAAACCGGAGTGCCAACGCCGTGCAGCGTGATCGTGTCGGGCGAGGACGAACCGCTGTGGGTGATAATCAGATCGCCGCCGAATTCTCCAACCTCCGTGGGGGCGAACCGCGGATAGAGAAACAACGTCTGCGTGGGCAGCAGCGAATAGGGAACTTCTTGCCTGATCGAAAACGGCGGCGGAGCTGCGAACGCGAGGAGCGTGAGCGGCACGTTGCCCATGGCGCGAACGGGAATCCGCACGCTGTCCATGCTGCCGACGGGAAGCTCGCCGAACTCGGCGACGGAGGTGGTGACGAAATTAAGCCAGGCATCCACCGCCACGGCCGACAGCGGACATTCGATAACGCCGCTGGGACCGGAATGATGAATGGTCAGGGTTCCGGGATACGCCCCGAGACCGGGAGCGGGAAACGTGACGAAAAGATCCACGTTGCCGCCGCCGGGAATCGTGAGGGGCGCCTGCGGCTCGACGGTGAAGGGCGTCGAGATCGAGATCGCGGTGACCGAGAGTTCCGTCGCCGCGTTGTTGTAGAGCTTGGTCTGCAGCGTGACGGGAGTGCCGACGTTGGTCGTGTCGAAATCGAGCGGGATCACCGACAGATACGGATCGTCCAGATCGTAGGTATCGAAGATCAGGTCGTAGAGCTGAACGTTATCGGTTTGCGTGCCGATGACGTTCGCCTGATAGGCTCCGCCACCGGGAGGCGGATCGAACCGGGCGATACGCTCGTCCTCACCCGCGGGATGGTCGGCGGATTGTCCCAGCAGGATGGTTCCGGTCGCATCGTACAGGGACAAATTGAGGTTCACGTCATCAAGGGAGTTGATCAGCGTGCCCGCCGTGCAGCTGCCGTCCCCATTTTGCGGGCCTTCGAGATATTCGTGGCCGACGGGACGTATGGTGAGATTGAAGCCGAATCCGTCGGGGATTTCGAAATACCACCAGTCCTGATCGTTCAGACTCTGGATGCCGATTTCGGTGATGGTGGTATCGTGATCGAGGATTCCGAGATCGCTGGAGGTCCCGGCGGTGTTGTTCAGATCGTAACGATCTCCGTAGTCGCGGATGGCGGCTCGAATGTCATCGTGCTGCGGGCCGTCGAAAGACGGACTGTAGTAGGGTTCAAGCAGTTTGGTGCTGTTGGCGGGGCAGACATGATTCAAACCCCAGCCGTGACCATGCTCATGAGCGACAATATTGCGGAAGAAGATATAATCTCCCTGCGTAGCGCCCCAATTCTCGTCGGCATCCAGAACCATGTCGCCCTGATCGGGGAAGTAGTCATAGGCCAGCACGTTGGACGGGCCGTCAATGGGAATACTGGCGATGCGAATGTCGCCGCGGGATCCGAGTTGTCCGTTGCTGCCCCAGCCTGCGCCGTCGTCGGAGACGAGCAGATAATGAATGCCGGAGACATCACTCCAACGCTGGAAAATGCGCGCGACGAGCTGCTGCCAGACCTCCTGACTTCCGAATTGGGAGTTCAAGCGGGAGTGCAGCTGGTTCGTCGCCCCGTCCACGTTAATGCCGTCGGGAACAAAGCTGTAGGTGAGGGTGATGGGATTGCCGGGGGAACCGGTGTAGCCATCGGTGGCGGTATATTGCCAGCGATCACCGATCCGGAAATCGAGGGCTCGCGAGCCGAAAATCCGCTCTTGCCATTCGGCCATGTATTCTTCCGGGGTTCCGGGTGCGAAACAAGCGTCACCGGGTGAAGAATAGGCATGATCCGACCGGGACAAAGCGTGCACGCGAACGAGGGATTCGCGGAGAGGACGCGAATGCCAGCCGGAGAGGAGTACCCCGACGCCGAGGGCGAGGCTCAGGATGAAAGGAACAGCGCGTCTCATGGGACCATCTCCATTGTTATCTGCTTGGTTTCGAGAGGATTGCCGTTCAATGCAGAGGATGCATACTTGTATGAATAAATGTATATCAAGAATCCGAATACTGCAAGTGTCTGTCGGTTTCAAGTGCGGAAGAATGAAACCGGGCGGATTTCGGATATTTTATTAAGATATTGATATAAAACAAATTAGGTATTGTTGTAAGGTCATATAGCAGTCAGAATGAGGTTTCCGGAATGACCTTCCCTCCCAAGCAGTAAGCAAAGCTCGTGCGAAACGTTCTTTCCAGCATTTTTCGCATACCGCAAGGAGATTCATGGCCCTGGGGCCTTTCGAAATCGGTTAGGATTCGCGATGTAATCCGTTTGGTGAGTTGACTTTTAATCTATTATAGCTGATATTATACTTTCCGAGATCGGATGCTGGCATATGTCGCCGGAAACCGGAGTGCTGGCACAGATAGGATAGGCACAATCAGAACGGAAACATAGAAAACCCGGAAACGGGACAAACCTTGGGGAACGGCTATGAAAATGTGGAAGATTTTCCTACTGGGCGCGGTTGCACTGGCTCTTACCACAACGGGGTTTGCGCAACCCGCGGCATACTTTTTCGCCTACTACGACGATGGCAGCGGACATAATCCGCCACTCGGCTGCCCGTGTACCGATGGATCGATCTATCCTGACGGTGTGGACATCTGTCTGTACTGGGATCAAAACGGCGATGGATTCTCAGCCGACGATCCACAACCTGGAACGGGCGAGGGCTACGGTCAGGTATTCCAGAATTGCTATGAAATGAACGGCGTGGCCGGCGAAATCGGCCAGGGTTTCTTCACCACCGACAATCTGGTGTACTTTGCTATGCCGGTGGATCCCGAGAGCGGGGATAACCCCTATTACTACTGGAAGATCAGTGCCGGGGTCGGCGCCGATGAATGTTGCTGGTACACGGATACCTTCCGCGTCAATGCTGGTGACTTGACGGAGGTATTCCTTGACATCGAGGATTGGACATGCCTTCCGGGATTGTGTCCAAGTGACATCACACCGCCAAATCCTCCCACAAACTGCAACGCCTCCGATGACACGCAGTGTCTCGCGGTGCAGGTGACGTGGCAGCACGACGGCGAGAACGTGACGTCGTTCAAAGTCTATCGCGATGACGACGCAACTCCGGTAGCCACAGCCAACGCAGTAGCTCGAACGGCCGTCTTCCCCGAAACCTCAACCACGCCGCACACCTACTACGTGCGAGCCTTCAACACGAGCCTGCCGTCCGATCCGTCCAACACGGACGTCGGCAGCACGTATCTGAAACGGTTCGTTTCCGGACCGGAC
>JAQTRJ010000133.1 GCA_028711875.1 bacterium
GCCGGATAGCGCGGAGTACGGAACTCGGCACGCGGAGCGCGCGGAAAAACTCGATTGGATTCTCGCGCGCGCGGACGCCGTGCTGGTGAGCACGCCGCCGCTCGAGGATTACGCGAAGCGAATTGCGCGCGACGTGCGGAGATTGCCGTCGGTGTTTGCGGAGATTGCCGAAAGACCTTCCGCTTGGCACGAGCCGCCGGTGATCGGCTGGGTGGGCGGGCCGGAGAATCAGAGATACTTGCGCGTGATTGAGCCGGTGCTGATGAGACTTCAGCGCGAGCATCCGAGTCTGGAAGTGTGGATTGTGACGCGCGAGCTGATGAATCCCGCGCCTGTGTATCGGCATAAGTTTTGGCCGTGGAGTCTGGAAGCCGAGCAGACAATCATTCCGCGATTCACGGCCGCCGTCGCGCCGCTGGACGAGGACGAGTGGTGCCGCGCGAAAATGAATTTCAAAGCGCTGGTGTGTACGAGTCGCGGCGTACCATGCGTGACCTCACCGGTGGGATTTCCGCTGAGCGAGTTCGAGGAGAATCGCTCGGCGCTCACGGCGCGCACGGAAGACGATTGGTACCGGCATTTGAAGACGCTCATCGCAGATCCGACGCGGCGAAATGAAATTGCGAACGAGGGATTGCGAGTGATGCGCGAGCGGTTCACGGCGGCGGCGAGAGTGGGGGAATTCGCGACGGCGCTCAGAGGAAGGTGAACGGAGTAGAGATTCTGGACGTCCACGCTCTTCGGATCATTAGACCACATGCTCCGGCGTGTGGGAATGCGCGGTGTCCAGAATGACAGAGTTCCGGGCACGCGGGGACGCATGCCTCGGCGACTTTTTCGGGGACGCATGCCTCGGCGGTGATCCCCTTTGATCCCCCCTTATGCAAAAGGGGGAGAGATGAAGCGGGTCGGCTGCGAGCAGCCGACACCGCAAGGGGAAATTTCTCGGGCGAATCTGGAGATTCGCCGCGGCGGATGCGGGATTCTGGACGCCCACGCTATTCGGATCATTAGACCACATGCTCCGGCGTGTGGGAATGCGCGGTGTCCAGAATGACAGGCAAGGATGCAGAAAAGCGAGGACGAGGATGAGTGAACAGAAGCCGAAGAGCTTCGAGCTCGATTTAGATAACTACGAGCGCTACGGTTTCCACGTGGCCGAGAAGAGCGTGTTCCGGCTGCCGAAAGGACTCTCGAAAGAAGTCGTGGAAGCGATCTCCGAGGAAAAAGGCGAACCGGATTGGATGCGCGCGATCCGGCTCAAGGGACTCGAATATTTTTTGCGCAAGCCGACGCCGACGTGGGGACCGAAGATTTCGGACATTGACTACGACAACATTTTCTACTACATCAAGCCGACCGATAAAGTCGCGAGCGACTGGGACGCGGTGCCCGAGGAAATCCGCGAGACCTACGATAAGCTGGGCATTCCCGAGGCGGAAAAGAAATTCCTCGCGGGCGTGGGCGCGCAGTACGAATCGGAAGTGGTCTATCACAGTCTGCAGGAGCAGTGGGCCAAGCAGGGCGTGGTGTTTCTCGACACGGACACCGGACTGAAAGAGTATCCCGATTTGTACAAGGAATATTTCTCGAAGCTGGTGCCGCCGGGCGACAACAAATTGGCCGCGCTGAACACGGCGGTCTGGTCGGGCGGAAGCTTTATCTATGTGCCGAAGGGCGTGCACATGACGATTCCGCTGCAAGCGTATTTTCGGATCAACGCGAAGAACATGGGGCAGTTCGAACGGACGCTGATTATCGCCGACGAGGGCGCGTTCGTGCACTACGTGGAAGGATGCACGGCTCCGGTCTACAGCTCGGATTCGCTGCACGCGGCGGTCGTGGAAATTTACTGCAAGAAACACTCGCGCGTCCGCTACACGACGATTCAGAATTGGTCGCGGAACGTGTACAATCTGGTGACGAAGCGGACGCTGGCCGAGGAAGACGCGACGATGGAATGGGTGGACTGCAATCTCGGCTCGAAGATCACGATGAAATATCCGTCGGTATACATGGTCGGTCGCGGCGCGCGGGCGGATATTCTGTCCGTCGCGTACGCGGGCGCGGGCCAGCACACGGAAGCGGGCGCGAAAGTGCATCACCGCGCGCCCGACACGACCTCGGTGATCGTGTCGAAATCCATTTCGCGGGGCGGCGGACGGACGTCGTATCGCGGACAGGTGGAAGTGACCGAGGATGCGCCGCGCGCGAAATCCACCGTGAGCTGCGACGCGCTCTTGCTCGACGACCACAGCCGCAGCGACACGTATCCGTACATGAACGTCCGCCGCGACGACGTGGAACTCGGCCACGAAGCGACGGTCTCGAAAATCGGCGACGAACAAGTGTTCTATTTGCAGAGCCGCGGGATTTCCGAGGCCGAGGCGATGACGCTGATCGTGCGCGGATTCATCGAGCCGGTGGTCAAGGAGCTGCCGATGGAATACGCTCTGGAAATGAACCGGCTCATTCAACTGCAGATGGAGGGAACGGTTGGCTGACACGACGACAGCGCGCGGCAATCTCGATCTGTATCTGCGCGAAACGGCGGGACGCTGCTGGAGCGCGGGCGATCTGGCGCGGGCTTTGGAGCAGGCGCGGCAGGCGGCGATTCCGTCGCGGCTCGAAGAAGACTGGCGGCGCACCGATCCCGACGAGTTTCCGTGGGACAAGCTGGAGCAGGTGGACGCGCTGAACACCGTCCACGACATCACGCTGCGCGCTCTCGGCAGCGGGGAAGCGGCGGGGATCGTGCCGCTCGAACCGCGCTGCGAGGAACACTGCCGCGCGATGCAGGTCATCGCCGGCGACGATTACGACGCAAAGTTTCTCTATTATCATAAAGCGCTGGCGCGCGATCCGGTCTGTTTCCGCGTGCCGAAAGGATTCCACGGCGAGCCGGTGGAACTCGTGCAGACCGCGCAAGGGCCGGGGCTGGCGACGTTTTCCACGGTGCTGGTGATCGAGCCGGGCGCGGAGCTTACGCTCTACGATCGCTGGGAGAGCGGAAAAAACGCGACAGCGGCGATCGGACGGACGGAAATTCTCGTGCAGGAGGGCGCGAAGCTCATTTACCTGCAGGAGGACGCGGCTGGCGAGAACGGATCGTTATATCGCCGCGGGCGCGTGCAACTTGAGAAGGACGCGAAGCTCGAATGGTATGCGGCGACTCCGGGCGCGGCATGGCACGCGGCGAGATTGGAAATTCTCCTGAACGGCGAGGGCGCGGACGCGCTGTTCAAGGGACTGTTCGCAGGCTCGGGCGCGGCGCGCGCCGATCACCGCACGCATCAGTTTCATAACGCGGCGCGCGGCCGATCGGACCTCATGATGAAAACCTTGCTCGCGGGGCGCGCGCATTCGGTGTATCAGGGAACGATCGCGGTGCCGCGGCAGTCGCAGAAGACCGACGCGTATCAGCAGTGCCGCAATCTGCTCTTGAGCCGGGAAGCGCGCGCCGACGCGATGCCGAAACTGGAAATTATCGCCGACGACGTGCGCTGCACGCACGGCGCTTCGATGGGATCGCTGAACGACGAGCCGCTGTTCTATTTGCAGACGCGCGGACTGACGCGCTGGCAGGCGACGGTGGCGATTGCCTCGGGTTTTGCCGAGGAGATTATCCGCCACGTGCCGGTGCCGACCGTGCAGCAGCGCTGGCGGACGCTGGTGTCGCGGACGATCGGGAAGGCGGAAGAGTGAGAGATGAGCTTCTGGACGCCCGCGCTATCGAAATTGGAAATGAGAAATTGGAAATGAGAAAAGCGCGGTGTCCAGAATGACAGCGGGAGACATTCCGGCAGGGACACAGTCCCTGCTCGGCGAAGAGACCCCCCTTTATCCCCCCAAATCGAAGATTTGGGGGGAAAGGAAAAGCACATGAGTATTGCAGATTTCACGCGGGTGTGTTCCACACGTGAGATTCCGGAAGGAAGTGCGCGGGCGTTTCGCGTGAACGGAGAGGAAATCGCGGTCGTGCACAGCGACGGGAGATTCTACGCGATCTCAGATTATTGTACGCACGAACATGAACATCTGCACGACGGCTGGATCGAGGGCCACACCATCGAATGTCCGCGGCACGGCGCGCAGTTTGATCTGAAAACGGGGACCGCGCTGTCGCTGCCGGCCACGAAGGCGCTCGGAGTGTATGAGGTGAAGGTGGAGGGGGAGGACGTGATGGTCAGGATGAAGGATGAGGGATGAAGGATGAAGGGACCCCCCTTGATCCCCCCTTATGCTAAGGGGGGAGAATAGAGAGAAAACTATGAAGACGATTGAAGATATCCGGCGGGATTTTCCGATCTTAGGGTTGCAGGTCAACGGCAAGCCGCTGGTCTATCTCGACAGCGCGGCCAGCAGCCAGAAACCGATGCAGGTGCTGAACGCGTACTGCGGATTTTGCGAATCGCGCTACGCGAACGTCCATCGCGGCGTGCACACGCTGGCCGAAAACGCGACCGCCGACTATGAAGACGCGCGCCGTTTAGTGGCGGAATTTGTGAAGGCCGATCCGCGCGGACTGGTGTTCACGCGCGGGACGACCGAAGCGATCAATCTGGTGGCGCAATCCTACGGGCGGAAATTCATCAAGCACGGTCAGGCGATTCTGCTGACGCCGATGGAACATCACGCGAATCTGGTGCCGTGGCAATTGCTCGCGCAGTACACGGGCGCGGAACTGCGGTTTTGGCCGATGACGGAGGACGGACGGCTCGATCTCGACGGCGGAAAGAAACTGCTCGATTCGCGGGTCGCGATGGTGGCGGTCACGCACATGTCGAACGTGCTGGGGACGATCAATCCCGTGCGCGAGATTGCCGAGATGGCGCACGCGGTCGGAGCGAAAGTGCTGATTGACGGCGCGCAGGCCGCGCCGCATCTGCCGGTGGACATCGGCGGGATCGGAGCGGATTTCTACGCGTTTTCCGGTCACAAAATGTGCGGGCCGACGGGGATCGGCGTGCTGTGGGGACGGCCGGAGATTCTCGAGGATATGGATCCGTTCATGACCGGCGGCGAGATGATCCGCGAAGTGTGGCTCGATCACGCGACGTGGGCGGAAGTGCCGCACAAGTTCGAAGCGGGGACGCCGCCGATCACGGAAGCGGTGAGCCTCGGCGCGGCGGTGCGCTACCTGCAGCAGATCACTCCCGAATGGATCGCGGCGCACGATCACGCGCTGACCGAACTGGCGTGGGAAAAACTCACGCGCGAACCGGGCGTGACGGGGTACGGCCCGACGGACAACCGCGGGGCGATCGTGACGTTCAACGTGGACGGCATTCATCCGCACGATCTGGCCGGGCTGCTCGACCGCGAGGGCGTGGCCATTCGCGCCGGACATCACTGCGCGCAGCCGCTGATGCGCTGGCTGGGCGTGCAAGCCACCGCGCGGGCCAGTTTCTATCTCTACAACACGCCCGAGGAGATTGATCGCCTCGTGGATGGAATTCGGATCGCGAAAAAGGTACTGCACGTTGTTTGATCTCTACAGCGAAATTCTGCTCGATCACTATCGTCTGCCGCGCAACAAGGGGCGGCTCGATCATCCCACCGTGACGGTGGAGGGAACGAATCCGTTGTGCGGAGACGAGCTCACGCTCGATCTCGAGTTCGAGGGCGACCGCTTGAGCCGCGTGACGTTCGACGGCAAAGGCTGCGCGATTTCGATGGCGTCGGCCTCGATGCTGACGGAGATTCTGCAGGGGAAAACGATTGCCGAAGTCGAGAAGTGGATCGCCGATTTTCGGGCGTTTATCCGCGACGGCCATGCGCCCGAGGGCGTGGAGATGGGCGATCTCACGGCGCTGATCGGAGTGTCCAAGCTGCCGGTGCGGGTGAAATGCGCAACGCTGCCGTGGATGACGATCGAAGAGGGAGTGCGGAAGTATCGGGGATCGTAAAGTTTAGGAATAAATTCAGGAATCCGGAGCGCGGCCACGCGCTCCTTTTTTTTGTGACGAATCGTGAAAAACATTGCCAAAAGCTATAGGTTTTTCTATATTATTATCAGTAGGGGGAAGTGAGATTCCGGACGCCCGCACGGCGGAAAAGAACAGGTTGGGGGTGTTCAGTGCGGTGTCCGGAATGACAGACTGATATCGCGCACAGCCGTGCGGCGCTACGGGGCGCACTGCCGAGCGGCACTACCAAGTGGCTTGGCAAGCGACAGCAGCGGATTTTCGATCAGAGTCTGATTCTTCAGATGGTTCGGGTTTTGCAGTCGGAGACAGGACGGAGCCACCGAGGAAAAACACAAATGGCTGAATTTCGCAGAGTTTGCTTGATTGGAGTAGACCGAATGGCGGGCAGTTTCGCGTTGGGAATGAAGCGGGCGG
>JAQTRJ010000134.1 GCA_028711875.1 bacterium
GATTCAGCTCGGAGCGAGCGGCGGAAGCTATTCATGGACGGTGACGGGAGCGGCCAGCGAGACGGCGCGGTTTCGCGCGCTGAGCGCGACGAATCCCGCCATCGGCGACACCACCGACGGTGCGGTGCGGCTCGGCGTTCCGCAATTAACATTCACCGCGCCGGCTGCCGCTGAAACATTGATCGTGGGACAAACCGTCGCGCTGAGCTGGACGCGGCGCTTCGCGGCGGGAGACGTGCGCGTCGAGCTTTCCCGCGCGGGCGCGGAGGGGCCGTGGGAAGAGATCGGAATCCGCGACGGCGACTCGCTGCATTGGCCGGTGATCGGTCCCACGTCGAACTCCGTCCGGCTGCGCCTGTCGCTCACGGACGCGCCGCTTGTGAGTCAGACGACACCGTTCGACTGCGCGATTTTGCAACCGGAGCTGGACATCGTTGCGCCGGCCGCCGGGAGCATGCTTCCTATCGGCCGCACAACCCATATCACATGGACGCGCACGGTGCTGGGAGCGCCCGTGAACGTTTGGCTTTTGCGAGTTCCTGAAGGAAACGAGGAGCTTCTCGCAGGGAATCTCGCAGGGAATTCCTATGACTGGATGGCCACCGGACCGGCGAGCGACAACGCGCGGATCATCGTTCGCACCGCGGACGGCGCGGATATTGAAGCGCAATCGGGAGAGTTCAGGCTGAGTCAGCCGGTGATCTCGTTTGCCGCACCGCTCGGCGGGGAGACGTTTGTGGCGGGAGAGATATTGCCGGTCCGGTGGCATCGCTATGCGGTCGGCGATCCGGTGAACGTGGAAATCAATCGCGACTATCCCAGCGCCACGTGGAGCGCGATCGCAAGCGCCGTCAGCGACACGGTCTTCGAGTGGACCGTGAGCGGGCCGACGACGCACGCCGCACGACTGCGGCTGGTGTCCACGGTGGAGCCCACACTGGGCGACACGCTGGGCGAAGCGATCCATTTGCTTGTTCCGTCGCTGGAATGGGATTGGGGCGAACGCGCGGAAGTGCTCATCGGTTTTCCGACCGAGCTGCATTGGCGGCGCACGGCGGTGGACGGCGCAGTGACGATCCGCCTGTCGCGTGACGGAGGAAGCACGTGGCCGGAGACGGTCGCAGCAAACCTCACGGACAATTTCTTCGAGTGGACTCCGAGCGGCGCATCCGCTCCAGCAGCGCGACTGCGGGTGGAAAGCATGGCGAATCCCGCGGTGTTCGCCGTCACGGAATTGTTCGCGCTGACGGTGCCGCAGATTTCGCTGGTGAATCCGCTGGGCGGAGAAACGCTGGCCATCGGCGCGCCGCTGGTGATTCGCTGGAGCCGCGTGAATCATCCGGCCGCGGTGCACGTACTCGTCAGCCGCGAGGAGCTGCCACAGACGTGGGAAGCTATCGCGCAGGACATAGACAGCGATTCGCTGATCTGGATCGCGACGCCGCCCGCGTCGAACACGATGCGAGTGCGCATCGTATCCACCGTGAATGAAGAATGGTTCGCCGAGTCGGGAGAGTTCTCGCTGCAACAAGCCGCATTGGCGATCAGCGCGCCGCTGCCCGAGACGGACATCGTCATGGGAGATACGATGACGGCGTATTGGAACCGCATCGCCTATGACGACGCCGTGCGGGTGCTGCTGCGCCGCGGCGGAGGACACTCCGACACGCTGAGCACAGGGACGGCAGGGGACGAGATCGAATTTGTCGTACGTCCGCCCGCTGCCGCGGAATGCTGGATCGTGGTCGAGGAGGCGGCCAGCGGCGCGCCGCGCGACAGCGTGCATTTGCTCGGTCCCCATGCGCCATCCATTCAGATCCTGTCGCCGGTGACTGGAGATCGTTGGATCGCGGATCAATCGGTCGTGCTGCGCTGGCAGCGCGATCATGCGGACGGCGACGCGGTGATTTCCATCAATGAAAGCTATCCGAGTGGATCGTGGCAGCTCCTCGGCACGACGGAGCTGGATTCGCTGAATCATGTGCCGTTCACTCCGGCCGGGAATCTGGCGGTGGCGGTGGCGATTCCATCTCGCGGAGTTGCCGACACGGTGTCGGGAGTCCGCGTCGTTCAGCCTGAACTCGAAATGGAGCCGCTGGAGCAGACCGCCTTCCGTCTCGGCGACATCATGAGCGTGCGGTGGCACAATCACGACATCACCGGACTTGTGAGGCTTGAGCTTGACCGCGCGTTTCCGTCGGGCGCTTGGGAAACGCTTTACGAAGGAGCCGATACGATCTTCGCGTGGACGGTGAGCGGAGATACCACTTCCGCCGCGCGGCTGCGGGTCCGGAGTCTTGTTTACGCGTCCGCCGCCGACACGCTCACGGAAGACGTGCGGATTTATCAGGCGCAGCTTGCGCTCGATCTCGACTCAGACGCCGACACGCTGTACGTAGGACAAGCTCTTCAGTTCCTTCTCACCATGACCGACGAGACGGAAGCGGCGGACATCGCCGTGCAGCGCGAACTGGGCGGCGCGTGGGAACTCCTGTTTCCGGGCGTGACGAGCGGCTCGTATGCGTGGACGGTCACGTCGCCGGAGGCTGCCGGCGCGCGCTTCAGAGCGTTCGTTCCGGGCGATCCGAGGCTCGACGACACGACCCACACCGTCGCGATCCTCCATCCGAGCATTGCGTTAGAAGGAGACTTGGCTGCGGATTATACGGTGGGTGATACGATTTTCGTCGCTTGGGATGCGTGGGGTGTGGATGCGCCGTTCCGATTGCTGCTTGTGCGGGATGAGGCGAGCGCGGAGACTCTGGCCACGGACATTGCGGAAACGGCATTCGAGTGGATCGTCACGGCTCCGCGTGCGAGCCAAGCGCGGCTGATCGTTCAAGACGCGACCGGGACGATCGCCGACGGCAGCGCACCGTTTGCGATACACGCGCCGGAACTTGCGTTTGTGAATCCGAGCGAAAGCGGAACGGAGACCGCGGGAAGCACGCTCACACTCGCGTGGCAATGGACTGACGGCGCGGGCGCGGTGCAGCTGGACGTATCTCGCGACGGAGTCGGCGGCGAGTGGAGCACTCTGGACGATTCACTGGCGGCCACAACCTACGACTATCTGGTGACCGGCCCGGAGACGGATTCGCTGCGCTTCCGCGTGCGCGCGCTCGACGACACGACGATCGCGGCGATGTCTCCGGCACGAACCGTGATCGTGCCCGGTCTTGCGCTGCAAACGCCGGGCGGGGACACGTGGTACATCGGCGAACAGCGCTGGATTCGCTGGAACCGCGCGCATTACGAGGGACCGGTGATCGTGGAAACCACCGCCGCCGACCGCGCTGAGCCGTGGGAAATGCTGGCGAATGAAGTGATGTCCGATTCATTCTTATGGACCGTGACGGGACCGGAAGCTGATCTGGTTGCGCTGCGGGTGACGGCAGAGCTCGATCCAACACTGACGGACACGACGGATTCACCGCTGACGATCGCTCTGCCGCGCCTGAGGGTGGTATCCCCGAACGGCGGCGACACACTACACGTCGGCGAGGAAATTCGTCTGCTTTGGAACAGCGAAGGCGTCCAGGGCCATCTCGGCATCGGCTTGTGGCGGGGCGCGCCGGAAAACCGGTTCGACACGCTGTTCACGGACACCGAAAACGACGGCGAGGAGTTCTGGACGATCAGCGCACCGGCGGCGGAGCAGTGCTTCCTGATTCTGGTATCGCTCGCCGACACGTCGGTGTGGGACACGAGCGACCCCCGGTTCGTGATTCAGGAGCCGTCCTCCGTCGAAGATTTGTGGCCCGGATTGCCCGCGGAGTATAGTCTGAAGGCGCCGTATCCGAATCCGTTCAACAACGCGGCGAATCTCGAATTCGCGCTGCCGCACGCGGCGGACGTCAGGATTGTCGTGTACGACGTCATGGGACGCGAAGCGGCGACGCTGGTGAACGACGTGCGCGCGGCCGGGCGGCATCGCGTGTCGTGGCAGGCGGACGGCGCGGCCAGCGGAATGTATTTCGCGCGCATGACCAGCGGCGATTTCACGGCGGTGCGCAAGCTGCAACTCGTCAAATAAGAGTGGGATGGCTCTTGCCCAGAGCGATCCCCCTGCCCAAGGTGCGCCGGTGCCCTCCCGGCGCACCGCCCCTTCAACGAAGCGTCCCGTGTGATTCACACGGGACGCTTTGCTCCGATTCCCCAGTGACCGATCGGACTCAGCGATGACCGCCGCAGGTCGCCTTGCATTTCGCGGCGCAGGCGGGCGGACAGGCGGAGGCGCTCTTCATGTCCTTCGCGTGCTTGGCGCAGTTCGGATCGCACTGTCCGCTCTGGTGGCACTGCGCGGCCAGATCGCACACACCGTCGTTGTTCGCATCCACGAATTTTTCGCACTGTCCCGTACACTGGTGCGCGGCGACTTTCGTGGCGTTCGAGCTTGCGAAACCCGCATAACCAACCAAGCCCGCGAGCAGAACAGCGATCACCGTCAATACAAACGCACGTTTCATCAACCAATCTCCTAAGGGTTACTTCTCTTCCGACTTCTGGAAGTTATACTGAGATGGAATCGTTCGCGAGGTTCCGGGGACGCGCGGACGCATGCCTCGGCGAAGATCGCAGCGTGAAGTCCGACTCGGCAACAGGTTAGTTTTCTTCCGAATGATTACAGAGTTGATGCGATGGAGTTTCCATCGAAGCGGGATCGGCCAGCCCCAGAGTCGGCGCACGTTTCGCGCACCCGTCCGAGCGGCGCATCAGGTCGAAGAGCCGCTTGACCTGTGCGGGATCGAGCACTTTTTTTTCCGCGAGGATATGCTCAAGCGACAACTCCTGCATTCGCTCCTGCACGGCGAGAATTTCCCGGTGCTTGGCGCGGACGGCGTCTTCGCACACCGAGTCGGCGGCGAGCAGTTCGATCAGATCGGCGCGCAAGAGCGAGACACGCGCGCACTGGCACTGCGAAGAATCGAGAAACGCCGCCTGCAAGGGAGCGATGCGCCGCCACTGATGCTCGGACGTTCCGAGCCGGCGGTGGAGCGGACAGTCGCGGCAGTTTCTATCGCACGAAACAGACGACTCCGCACGGCGCGCCGAACCGGCCTGCACCTGCCGCGTCGTCCAGACGGCGATGACCGCGATATTCAGGGAAATGGACAGAAGAATGAGCAGTGTTTTAACGCGGGTTCTCATGGACTATCTCCCGTCCGCCGCGTCAGGCGTTACCAGCGAAAGATAGGCCGCGGTCAGCGTGCCGTCGGGCGCCTCGGAGAATTGATCCAATCCATAGTAGGCCGCAGCGTTCACGTCACTGGCGGGAGAAGCGCGATGGAGACCGCGGCCAAGCAGCGCCCCCAGCGTCAGTCCAACCATCAGCACGACCACCGCCGCGGCGCGGAACGAGCGCGACGCCGTCGTCCACCACAGCGGGGGACTGATCGCCATGTGTCGCGTGCGGTGCGGCAGGGACGCGAGAATGCGTGATTCCAATCCGGGCGGCAGCGGCGCAAGCGGGAGCGAAGTCAGCAAACCGGTCAGCCGCTCCTCTTCTTCGAACATGCGGCGGCAATCCGGGCAACTTGAGGCATGGGCGAGGAAGCCTGTCATGTCCGACTCTGAGAGTCGTTTGCCGATGTAATCGCTGATCTTACGTTGAAAGTTTGAGCACTGCATGAGAGAACCTTCTACCTTTTTAACGGACAACCGGAGCAAGACCCCCGAAAATTTCTCCGGATCGTTACGGATCCAGCCAATCGGAAAGCTCGGCTTTGAGTTTTACGCGGGCACGGGCGAGAAGTTGTTCGACGGCTTTTTCGCTGACTCCGAGAATCTGGGCAATCTCGGAGGAACGGCAGTTTTCATAATATCGGAGCACAACCGCCAGACGCTGGCGGGCGGGAAGGCTCTGGAGAGCAGTTCGGACGGCTTGATCGCGCTCCTCGGTCTCCAACGCGGCGCTGGGCGAGGGGGAGGAATCCGCAACATCCGGGAGGGCATCCGTGATCTCAGGCCGCTTTTTTCGGTGGAAATCCAGACAAAGGCGGGAAACGACGCAATGGAGGTAGGTGGAGAACGAGGCTTGAGCGCGGTAGCGCGGAGCAGCCACGTAGATTTTCAGAAAAGCGTCTTGAACGACGTCCTCGGCATCGGCGGCATTTCCCAGAAAGCGACAGGCCAGCCGCCACGCCGCTTGCTGATGGCACTTCACCAGCTCCGCGAAAGCTTCGGTATCCCCCCGCCCCGCAGCGAGCATGAGAAGCTCGTCGCGCGTGTCTCTATCGCGCACGGGGCGCTCGGGAGGCTGACGATTCGGCAAGGCTCGCGGAGCCGATTGCAACTCTGGCGATCACGA
>JAQTRJ010000135.1 GCA_028711875.1 bacterium
ACGACTGGGTGATTCTGCCGCAGGAGACTCTGGGCGCGCCCATTTTCCTCACCTTCTGGGCGGCATCGTATAGCGCCGACTATCCGGAGAACTACGAGATTCGCGTGTCCACCACCGGCACGCAGCCGGCCAACTTCACGAACCTGATCGCGAGCGTCACCGACCATCCGAATCCGTGGACGGTGCATACGCATGATCTGTCGGCCTTTGCCAATCAGCCGTTCTACGTTGCGATCCACTATGTGTCTCAGGATGAATTCGTGCTGATGATTGACGACGTGACTCTGGAAGGCGCGGAACCAAACGCCGTCGAGGATCTGCCGACACTGGCGCGCGAGTTCGCCTTCCACGGCAACTATCCGAATCCGTTCAACGCGCAGACGCAGTTCAGCTTCGCACTGGATCGCGCGGGCGACGTGCAACTCACGCTGTTCAACATCACCGGACAGGAAGTGGCACGGGTCGTGGATGGAACGATGAATGCGGGCACGCACGTGGTTCCGTTCGACGCCAGCTCGCTGCCGTCGGGCGTTTACCTTGCGCACCTGACCGCAAACGGGCATTCGGCCACGCACAAAATGATGCTGCTGAAGTAGTTTTCGAGATGCGGGAGGACCGGGCGGCTGCGCGCCGCCCGGTCGCTCCGGCATCGCCGGTCGGCTGCAAGCAGCCGACACGGCAAATGGGAACTCCGCGGTGCCGGTCTTTCAACATTTGTCGTTGCCATTCTCTCACCATTCGCCGTTGTCATTCTCTCAATATTCTCCGGTGCCGATCTCTCAACATTCGCCGTTGTCGGTCTCTCAACACTCGCCGTTGTCAGTCTCTCGACATTCGCCGGTGCCGGTTTTTCAACATTTGTCGTTGTCAGTCTCTCAACACTCGCCGTTGTCAGTCTCTCGACATTCGCCGGTGCCGGTCTTTCAACATTTGTCGTTGTCATTCTCTCAACATTCGCCGTTGTCGGTCTCCAGACCGGCAATGGCATAGCGAACGGATGATTCAACTCGCGCTTTTCATCCTCGCGTTTCTTTGGGCGGCGCTGCCTCTGCAGGCGACGCCGCTCGCGCACAAACTCGCCGCACCCGCGTCGAATAAGACTTCGATGGGCGTGCGCGAATCCGCGCATTCGGGAGAGACGTGGGGACGAAGCGGACGAACAACGCTCGACGAGTCGCTGCTGGCGGAAGATTTCGAAGCCGTAGCGCCGGGCGAATTGCCGGACGGATGGATTCAAGCGGACGGCGACGGCGGCTATTGTTCATGGTTCGCCGCGCTCTCGCAATGGCGGGTCGTTCGCCGCGACGACTTTCCCGCGCACAGCGGCCGCAAGATTATTTTCTGCCACTACAACGATCAGGCGCTGCCCAACGACGACTGGCTGATTCTGCCGCGCGTCCACGCCGGAGGACTCCTCACGCTGCGCTACTGGGCGGCCTCGCAAGACCCGTCCTATCCCGAAAGCTACGAGGTGCGCGTGTCCACCGTCGGAACCGCGCCGTCCGATTTCACCGCGCTCATCCACACGGAGACGGCGGTGCCGAGCGACTGGACGCCGCGCGAACACGATCTCTCCGCCTACGCGAATCAACCGTTTTACGTCGCGTTTCATTACATGGCGGCGAATCGTTTCGCGCTTAAGCTCGACGACGTAGAGCTCGAAGGCGAGCCGGTGAACGTAGGTTGGATCACCGGGATCGTAACCAACGATTCGGCCGAAACCGTCGCCGGAGCGCGAGTCACGATTGCCGAACTCGGTCGCAGCGCGTGGACGGATTCCACGGGAATGTATATCCTGCCGATGATATCCGCGGGGAATCATTCCCTGGAGTTTTATCACAAGCATCATCTTCCCTATCCCGCCGCGCAAGTCACCGTTGCGGCCGACGAGACGACGCGGGTGGACGCGGTGTTCGAAAAACGGCTGCTGCGGTTCTACAATCACTGGTACGGTTTGTCACCGGAACCGATCCGCGATTTCGACACGACCGGCATCTGGCTGAACATCAGCGATACGGCGCTCGTTTACGACGTGGACGTTACGGTATCTCTGACTCATCCGCGCGTGGGCGATCTGGAGATCTGGCTGCAGTGGGTGGACACGACCCGCGTACCGTTGGTTCACGCGGATCTCTATCAGACCGGCGCCGACGTAATCCATTGCGTTTTCGACGACGACGCGCCGCTACCGTTCGCCGCGGGCGAACCGCCCTACACCGGAGCGTGGCGGCCCGCGCAGCCGCTGTCCACGTTGGACGGAGACTCGATCTCGATCATCCGCAACGACATTCGCTATCGCACGCACTGGCTGTACGTTTACGACGGAGCCGCTCGCGACGAAGGTTTTCTCTCCGGTTTCTTCTATCGGCTGGCGACTCCCTATGCGCTGCTGCGGGGAACGGTGACCGACGCGGT
Organism: bacterium; assembly: GCA_028711875.1. Taxonomy (GTDB): domain Bacteria; phylum Electryoneota; class RPQS01; order RPQS01; family RPQS01; genus JAHJDG01. The sequence continues at coordinate 2,416 of JAQTRJ010000135.1, forward strand.
CAGCGGGCTTGCGCTCGACAGCGTGACCGTGTTCTTCCACAATTCCCGCCGCGATCTGGACACGCTGACCACCGCCGACGGACGCTATCTGTTTCCGGTGATTCCGATTCCGTCCGGCATCGGTTCAGCGCGGTTCGAGCGCGAGGGCTATGAAACGCTCACGCGGATCGTGAATCCTTTGGCGGGAGCGCCGACGGAACTGAATGTCCAGCTCGCGCCGATCGTGTCCGCGCAGGAGGTGATTGCTCCGTTCGAGTTCCGTTTCGACGGCTGCTATCCGAATCCGTTCAACGCGCAAACGCGGATCCGCTTTTCGCTGCCGCAAGCCGCGGCCGTGACGATCACTCTGTACAACGTGCTCGGCGAAGTCGCGGCGGAACCGCTGGACGGTTGGCTTACGCCGGGAGAGTATGAAGTTCCGCTGCGCGCGGACGGACTGGCCTCGGGAGTGTACCTGATTCATCTGCGCGCGGGCGAACATCAAAGCCTCCGCAAGGCCGTGATGCTGAAGTAGCCTTCTCGTTCCACTCTCTTTCTGATAAGCAAACAGCCCTCGCCGGATTCCGGCGAGGGCTGTTTCATCGGGAATACCCTGGACTACTTTTCTTTTTTCTTATATCCCTCGGGGATTTCGAAGGACGCGGCGGCTACGGGGTTCGTGGCGGCCTCGGTGAGTTCGCCGGTGGAGCTGAACCGCACCTTCCATACGTACTCGGGAGCCTCGTTTTTCGTTTTCTTCTTTCCGCCGAACGGCAGCTTGCTCATCATCTCGTCCTGCGCGGCTTCGGCGGCAATCTGCTTCAGCGACTTGCCCTTAATGGCGTGGCGCTTGATCTCGATCAAATTCTGCACCGATTCGCCGGGAGCCTTCTGAAACACGGCATAGAGACTGTCGAACTGCGCGCGATAGAGCGCCGCGGCCTGCATCAGCCCCGGAGTGAGCGCCCACGAATCGAGACCGAGCGCTTCGGCGTAACGGCGATAGAAATCGGCGATCTCCCCGCGGCCGGGAACGTCCTCGCTGTTCCACGTGTCCAGCGTGATCACGACCTGATCGTTCGCGTCCTGCTTATTCACGCCGGCGGCCACGAGCTTCGCGTTGCGGCAGGGGTATCCGGCGACGGTTTTCGGATTCGGATCGGACTCATCCGTCACCGTCCATTCGTACAGCTCCTCGCCGGTGGTGTCGGCTTCTTCGGCGTCTTCCTCTTCCCCCTGCTGCTGCATTTCGGATAAACCCTTCTCGATCATTTCGCGGAACTCGGCAAAGGTCATTTCCGTGTAGGTCTTCTCCTTCGGATCGAGCGTCCAGATCAGCTGCTGATCGAGCCGGATGATCGTCTTGGATTCGGTGGGCTTGCCGCGGGTCATGGTCTTCATGAAGCCGCGCGTCCACTTGACGGTGGACTCGTCGGCAGAGCGGTCACCGGCCACATACTGGGTCGAGGTGGATTCGTTTGCGCCCATAAACGCGGCGGTCGTTTTATGCTTGCGCACCACGTCGGCCTGCGCCGCGGCGGCGAGCAGCAGAAGGATCATCAACAGCCATTTCATGGTCGAAATCCTTTTTCCGTTTAGCGGAATAAAAGTTGGAGCGAGCCTTCGGGGCGAAGCTGCGCGTCTTCGCCGGTGGGCATGTCATAGCGAACTCCCGCACGGAACCGCACGATGCTGACGTCAAGCTGAGCGCTGCCGCCGAGTTCGGGAGCCTCGAAGTAGGGATAGAAGAGCTCCTCGATCACGGACTCCTGCGTGCCCTGCTTGATTTTTTCCGTGAGCGTATTGTTGCGGAACGAGAGTTCGAATTGCAGCCGCGTTTGCTCGCGATTGTACGGCGCGAAACGCAGCGCGGCGGTTTGATAGAACTGCCCGACGCGCAGCAAGCCTCGTTGAACCGCCGGATCGCCGGCAACCGCGGAGTCCGTAAATTCATAGTGCAGGTTGGGAATCATGAGCTCACCGAGGGAGATCATGAACTGCGCGGACTCGGTGAGCCGCGCCGAAAGCGCGCCCTCGACTTCGTAGCCGCCGTCGTGTTCCCAGCGGAACGGCATGGATTTGTCTCCGGACGAGACGCGGGCGGCAAGAGTTTCGTCCAGATTCAGATCGTAGCCCGATTTCCGTCCGCCGGGAATCCAGCCGGAGAGTTTCAGCCACGCGCCGAGCCGCTTGCCCGCTCCATAGGACGCGAGTTTATCAAGCCCGAGCTTGGCGGTCATCTCGTATTGCGCGAGGTCCTGCACGCTCGGTTCGTCGTAGAGATCCTCGTCCCACGCGGCGCGGGCGCGATCCCAGAACAGATCGTCGTGATAGATCGTGCGAATGCCGCCGAACAGGAAAAAGCTGCGATCCCAGGCGGGGATGAACATCGTTTCCAGCGACGTGGAGAGGAAGCGCGGCGAGAGCGTGTCGCTCTTCCACGGCGCCATCTCAGCCACGAAGCGCAAGCCGACGCGCGAATGAATATCCTGCCGGCCGCTGATCCACGGATCCCACACGCCGAAATCCCACTCGTTGCCCGCGCCGAGCGATATCTGGCCGCGCGAGGCTTCGCGCTTGCTCATGCTGTAACCGCCGCCGAGCGTGCCCAGCGCATAGCGATAATAGAGACCGCGCGGATTGCGCAGCAGATCGGACGGAATGAACACCGTGTCGTGGATCGGGTCGGAGTGAACGGTGATGACTTCGGGAACGTAGAGCGTGTCGTGGAGGTAAACCATCACCGTGTCCACGCGCGGACCGAGCGGCGGCGGAAAGTTGACTTTCGTCGAGTCGAAATTCCACGCCATGACCGACTGCCCGGACGGTGTGAAGCGGAAGTAGCCTTCCACCGCATCGCCGCGATAGCCGCGGGCGAGCCGTTCGGAAAGTCCGGCCATGAGTCCGTAGCCGAGCGACTGCCCGCCGCGGCGCACGTAGGCCAGCGAATCGAAGCGGCCGAAATACTGCCGCGTTTCGTGAATCTCCACATTGGGCGGAAGACGGAACGAACGCAGGAGCGAATCGAGCCGCGCGCTGATTGGAGCCAGCCGGAGCACGCGCCCCGACGGGAAAAGCTGCACCACGTCGTTTTCGTCGAAGCCGTCGCTCTGCACGTCGGTGATGGTCATGCGCTCGATGGTCTCCGAGCCCAAGAGCAGCTCGTCGCGCAGCACGGTCATGTCGGCCGGGCCGGTGACGTTCTGGATCGTGGTGAGCCGGAATTCGAGATCGGCGGCGGACGCGATCGCGGCGACGAACGCGCATCCGACAATCAGAAACAAAGTGCGGGCGGACATTACGGGTTGTGCTCCATGAGCTGACGATATTTTTTCATCATCTCCCAATCGCCCTTCGAGCGATAGGCCGATTCAAGCATTTGATAGGCGGCGTGGCGCTGTTCGGCGGTCAGCGGATAGTCGAGCGCTTTCGTAGCCTGTTCGATCACGGCGTCGAGATCGTTGGCGGCGATGCGGGCGATCTCCACGAAGCCCGCGCCCTGTCCGCTCCACGGAATTTTCGTCGCCTGCAGGAAGTAGCTGAGCGCGCCGCGCTTGTCGCTTTCTTTTTCGAGAATCTGCGCATAGGCGAAGAGCATTTTGCCGTAGTTCTCGCGCCATTCCATAGGCAGGTCGGCGCGCGCGGCCGCCAGTTCCTTCATACGGGCGAGGCCGTCGGTGCGAGTGCCGTGCTGAAATTCGAGCAGCGCGAGACGATAGGAGAGTTCGTCCTTGGCTGGTTCGGTACGCGCCGAATGCAGGCCGCCGAGGTACGCCGTCCGAGCGTCGTCCCAGCGCGATTCGCTTTCCGCGCGCAGCGCGGCGTCGCGATATTCGGCGGTGGCGATGCCGCCGTCGTCCCAGAGAATCCACTCGATGGTGCGCGCAATCTGCGCCGAGTCCTCGCCGCTCG
>JAQTRJ010000136.1 GCA_028711875.1 bacterium
CCGTGTGGATACCGAAGACGGCAGCGTGGAATCGTGGAGCGAGACGATTACCGGTGAGCATACCCACTACGCCACCGCCTACAGCGTGGATTGCGGGATCGAGAGCGCTCCCAGCACTTCGCTCACGTTGACGGGGCACGATCTGGCGTTCCCGCCCGCTTCGATTACGGTGACCACGCCGGAAACCTGCGATTCGATCCGCCTGAGCTGGCCGGCCGGAACCGGCGAAATCGAGAGCTACGTGATTAGTCGCGACGGAGATTCCATTGCCGCCGTGACCGGATTGGCCTACACAGATCATGAAGTGGATGACGCCAACGATCACGAGTATGCCGTCGCCTCGTACAATCAGTATTGCGGTACGGGCGATTTCACCGATCCGGTTACCGGCAACATACTGCCGCTCCTTCAGATAGAGGCAGATGTCCCCGATACCGTTGTGGACAACACATGGTATGTAATTGACAGCATGGTTTTTTGCTCGAACGTGGACAGTGTACGGTTCTTCATTTCGCTGGATGGCGGAGCGAACTATACGTACCTGCGTACGATCTCCCCGCATCCCCTGGATTCGGTCTTTGTCCCCCACGATGAAGAAGCTCACCTCAATTGCATTCTTCTCGCCACGTCCCATCGCGATGACCGCGTGGACTCAACCGAATCGGATCTCTTCGTGATTGTCCCCAATGCTGTGGGACCCGAGCACAATCTGGAAATCCCGAAGGACTTCATGCTCGAGCAAAACTATCCCAATCCGTTCAATCCCTCGACCACCGTGCGGTTCGGTGTGCCGAAGATGGCGGACGTGCGGATCGAAGTCTTCGACGTGCTCGGCCGTTTGGTTGCCACACCCGCCGAGGGCACGTTCCAAGCCGGTTGGCACACCATCGTCTGGGACTGCTCGTCCTGCCCGACCGGAATGTACCTCCTGCGCATGAACACCGATGAGAAGGTATTGCTGCGCAAGATGATGCTCATGAAATAGCGGCAGGTTCGATTTTCTTGTAACACGTTTGCGGATGGCAGAGCGACGGGATCGCTTTCCCGTCGCTCTGTCGTTCCGAAACCACGACGCACGAGTCTTTTTCCCCAACAATGAACTCTCGCCTCGACGATCTCTGCATCAACACGTTGCGCACGCTGGCCATGGACGCCGTTCAGAAGGCGAACTCGGGTCATCCCGGTTTGCCGATGGGCGCGGCGGCGATGGCCTACGCCGTCTGGACGCGACATCTGCGTCACGATCCCGCCGATCCGAAATGGATCAACCGCGACCGTTTCGTATTATCGGCGGGTCATGGCTGCATGCTGCTCTACTCGCTCTTGCACGTGAGCGGCTACGACGTGTCGCTCGACGATTTGAAGAACTTCCGTCAGTGGGGAAGCATCACCCCCGGCCATCCCGAAAGTCATCTGACGCCTGGCGTGGAAGCCACCACCGGCCCGCTCGGTCAGGGCATCGGCAACATCGTCGGCATGGCCATCGCCCGCGAACATCTGGCTGCGCGCTTTAATTCTCCGCAGCGCGAACTCATCAACTTCCGCGCGTTCGGTCTGTGCAGCGACGGCGATCTGATGGAAGGCGTGGCGTCGGAAGCGTGTTCGCTGGCCGGTCATTTGGGACTGGGTGCGATCACGCTGCTCTACGACGATAATCGCATCACGATTGACGGCCACACCGAGCTCGCGTTTACCGAAAACGTCGCGGGGCGCTTCGAAGCCTACGGCTGGCAGGTCCTGCGTGCCGATGGCATGAACGCGGAGGAGGTGGACGCCGCCGTTCGCGAGGGACTGGCCGAGACCGAGCGTCCCACGCTCATCATCTGCCGCACGACCATTGGCTTCGGCTCGCCGAACAAGGCCGACAAATCCGCCGTGCACGGCTCGCCGCTCGGCGAAGAGGAGGTCGCGCGCACCAAGCGTGCGCTCGGTTGGCCCGAGGATCGTGCGTTCTATATTCCCAATGAAGCCTTCAAACACTTTCGAGCTGCCGCCGCCAAAGGCGCGGCGCGGGCGGCCGAGTGGAAGCAGACGCTGCAGTCGGCGCTCGCGGAATCGGAGGAGTTCCGACGCGAGTGGAACGCGTTCTGGAATCGCGAGATTCCCGCGAACTGGATGGAAACTCTCCCGTCATGGGACGGAGCGAAACCCGTCGCCACCCGCAAAATTTCCCAGCAAGTGCTGCAGGCGATTTCCGCCGCGACGAAAAATCTCCTCGGCGGCAGCGCCGATCTCGCGGAATCCAATCTGACCTATCTCGACGGCGCGGGCGATTTCCAGAAACAAAATCGCCGCGGCCGCAATCTCCGCTTCGGAATCCGTGAGCACGCGATGGGCGCGATCGCCAACGGCCTCGCCCACGCCGCACCGTTTATTCCGTTCGCCAGCACGTTCCTGACGTTCTCCGACTACATGCGTCCGGCGATTCGCGTGGCCGCGCTCGCGCATCTTCCTGTGATCTATGTCTTCACCCACGACAGCATCGGTCTCGGCGAAGACGGTCCGACTCATCAGCCGGTCGAGCAGCTCTGGTCGCTGCGCGCCATGCCGAATCTGTTCGTCTTCCGCCCCGCCGATGCCCACGAAACCGCGCTCTGCTGGAAGCTCGCCCTTGAGCGCACCGACGGCCCAAGCGCGCTTGCGCTGACGCGGCAGAACCTTCCCGTGCTCGATCGTCGTGCGCACCTGCCGATGCAGGTTGAGCGCGGCGCGTACGTTCTCAAGGAATCGTCGAGCGCAATCCCGCAGGTGATTCTCCTCGCCGCCGGCAGCGAGGTATCGCTCGCCTTGAACGCGCGCGAGATTCTGGAGCGGGACGGACTCGGCGTACGCGTAGTCTCCGTGCCGTGCGTGGAACTCTTCGACGCGCAGCCGCTTGCCTATCGGCAAAGCGTTTTGCCCGATGACATCGGGAATCGCATCGCCATCGAAGCGGGCGCGAGCTGCGGCTGGTGGAAATACGTCGGAAGCCGCGGCGACGTCGTCGGCCTCGACCGCTTCGGCGCGTCTGCCCCCGCGGATCTGCTCTTCAAAACATTTGGCTTGACCGCGGAGCACGTCGCCGAACGGACGCGCGCGCTGGCCGTGCGCAATCGAACCTGAGACACTTCGGGAGCAAAAATATGAAGATCGCTATCGGCGCCGATCACGCCGGTTTTCCTTTGAAAAAAATCCTGGCGGAGTGGCTGCGCGCGCAGGGACATCAGGTCAGCGACGTGGGCACGCACTCCGAGCAGTCGGTGGACTATCCCGATTTCGCGCTGGCCGTGTCGCGCGAGGTCGCCTTCGGAACCGCGGAGCGCGGCGTGCTCGTCTGCGGCAGCGGCGTGGGAACGTGCATCGCCGCCAACAAGATCACCGGCGTGCGCGCGGCGGTCTGCCATGACACGTTTTCCGCGCGGCAGGGAGTGGAGGACGACGCGATGAATGTGATCTGTCTCGGCGCGCGCGTCATCGGAGCTTCGCTGGCTCAGGAAATTCTCGCCGCGTTTCTGAAAGCGACATTCTCCGCGGCGGAGCGCCACGCGCGGCGGCTGGACAAAGTTCTGAAGATGGAGCAGGAGAGATCATAACACCATGAACCATCCGATTCTCAAGGCCACGCTCGCGCAGGGGCAGGCGATCTGGCTCGATTACATCAGCCGCGAACTCCTCGATTCGCCGCGACTCCCGCGGCTGATTGACGAAGGCCTGCGCGGCATGACCTCCAACCCCACCATTTTTCAGCAGGCGATTTCCGGCAGCCGCGACTATGACCGCGACGTGCAGGCTGGACGAGAGTGCCGTTGGTCGGCTGAAGAAATCTTTGAACATCTGGCCGTCGCCGACATTCAGCGCGCCGCCGACGCGCTCGCGCCCGTGTACGCGGAGTCGAGCGGTGCGGACGGCTTCATCAGTCTCGAAGTCTCGCCGACGCTGGCCTACGACAGCGCGCGCACGATATCGGCCGCCGAGCGCTTGTGGAAAAAGGTCGGTCGTGTCAATCTGATGATTAAAGTTCCGGGAACTACCGGGGGCCTGCCGGCGATTCAACATCTGCTCGCGGCCGGCATCAACGTGAACGTGACGCTGATCTTCTCGCTGACGCAATACGAGGCCGTGCTGGAAACGTATCTCCGTGCGCTGGAAGAGCGCAGCGCGCGCGGAGAAAATCTCGCGCGCGTTGCGTCGGTGGCCAGTTTTTTCGTCAGCCGCGTGGACAACGTGGCCGACAAGCGGCTCGCCGAGCGCGGACATTCTGAACTCTGCGGCAAGGCGGCCATCGCCAACGCGTGTCTGGCGTATCGTCATTTTCAGGGAGTGACCGCGCAGGATCGCTGGAACAAACTCGCGGCCCGCGGCGCGCGCGCGCAGCGGCCGCTGTGGGCGAGCACCTCGACCAAGAATCCCGCTTACAGCGATATTCTTTACGTACAGGAACTCGTGGCGCGGGACACGGTGAACACGCTGCCGCCGCAAACGCTCGACGCGTGGAAAGATCACGGCCGCCCGTCCGCGGCGCTGCTTGAAAATCTGAAAACCGCGGACGAAACGCTGAGCCGCATCAAAGCGGCGGGGGTGGACCTGCCGAAAATCACGAATGATTTAATCGAGGACGGCGTGAAAAAATTCACCGACTCCTATCACGCCGTATTGACCGCCATCGAAAGCAAAATCAACGCGGAGACTCTGGGATGAACGCCTCACAGCTGGCCGCGATGATTGATCATACGCTGCTCAAGCCCGACGCCACGCCCGAGCAGATCGAGCGGATCTGCCGCGAAGCGATGGAGTGCCGCTTTGCCGCCGTCTGCGTGAATCCCGTGTACGTGAGCGTGGTCAGCCGCCTTCTCGAAGGCACGGACGTGACGACGTGCAGCGTGATCGGATTTCCACTCGGCGCGGCGACGACAGCGAATAAAATCGCCGAGGCGCGCGAGGCGATCCGTCTCGGTGCGCGCGAGATTGATATGGTGTTGTGGGTGGGAGGATTGAAGGCCGGACAGGATGCGTGGGTGGAAGATGACGTGGCGCGCGTGGCCGATGCTTGTCATCAGACGGGCGCGCGGCTCAAGGTGATTCTCGAATGCGCGCTGCTCAGCGAAAATGAAAAGCGGCGCGCCTGCGGAATCTGCTTCGAGGCAAACGCCGATTTCGTGAAGACATCCACCGGGTTCGGACCGGGCGGCGCGACCGTAGACGATGTGCGTCTACTCTCATCGCTGGCGAAGCCCGTGGGCGTCGGCGTGAAAGCGGCGGGCGGAATCCGTACGCTTCAGGACGCGCTGAATATGGTCGCGGCCGGCGCGACGCGCATTGGCACCAGCGGCGGCGTCAAAATCGTCGCCGAAGCGCGCGCCGCCGAAAATTGATCGGTGTGTCATCGCCGTTGTCGGTTTTTCGACCGGCAATGGCACAGGGGGAGTCCTTCGCGACCAAATCGGTTTCACGACACTGTTATACGGCTTCATCGAGCGAGAATCGCCGACTTCTCGCTCGCTTCGTTCCCGGAACTTTCCATAACGGGTGTTACCCGCTGCGAGAGCCGTGCGACGCGGTCGGCCTGAGGATTTTCGAGGACGCGCAGCCGCCAGCGCAGGGTAACGGGAACGCACACGCTTCGGTCGTCGGTTGTGCAATAGGCAAGATTCAGTTCGACGTCGTAGAGACTTCCGTTCTCGATCTTTTCCGGCGGCACGGTCAGCGACACGGGCAGTTTCGGCGGCAGCACAGCGCTCCGGATCGCGTCGCCCAGCGGACTCCCGGCGGCGCGGACCAGGATGCCGAGCGGCGCTTCCGCGTTCAAATGGATTCCGTCCGCGAATTCCGCGGACAGCTCAAGACGCAACTCGCCGCCGATTTGAAGCATGACGTCGCGAATCGGCACGCTGTCGTCGAATGCGGCGGCGGTTTCCGTCCCGCGCAGTCCGCGCAGCGCGAACTCACTCCACGCGCCGCTCGTGAGATTGAATTCGATCACGCGATCGTGGTTCGTGTCGGCGATGTAAAGTGCGTCGCCGCGCACGGAAATTCCGCCCGGTTCGTCGAGGGGCAATCCATCGCTGATTGTGACGATGGTTCCGTTTGCTTCGTGAATCCGCTTGATCTTGTGATTGTACGTGTCGGCCACCAGAATATCTGCGCCGTGAATGGCCACGCCCAGCGGATGCTGCAGCAGCGCGTGCGCGATCCGGCCGTCGCGATCTCCAAAATCAAACAGCCCGCTGCCGACGAGCGTCTGCACCTCGCGCGTCCGCAGGTTCGCTCGGCGCACCGCGCTGACTTCGCTGTCGGCGAAGTAAAGC
>JAQTRJ010000137.1 GCA_028711875.1 bacterium
CGAGCGCACGGAGCGGTTCCTCGATCTTCTGCCGGTCGCCCACCACCACGATGACGAGCGCATCGGGGTGAAGATAGGTTTGCGCAAGATGCGTCGCCTCGTCCACGGAGACGCCGTTCAGACGAGGAATATACTCCGACCACTCCGTGAGCGGCAGATTCTGTAAAAAGATCGTATTCAACTGCCCGGCCAGCGCGCCGAAGGTCTCGAAATTCTGCGGAAAGCCCTTGACGAGATTGTTCTTGCTGTCGAGCAGCTCCGACTCGGTCAGCGGGCGCGAGCCGCGAATCTCGCGCAGCTCGTTCAGGAACTCCGTGAGCGCTTTGTCGGTCACTTCGGTCTGCACATCGGCATAGGCGGCGAACGGCGCGACGCCGCGACGGCTGGCAAACGACGAGTAGGCCCCGTAGGTATAGCCGTGCTGCTCGCGCAGATTGCGATAGAGCCGCGAGATGCTGCCGCCGCCCAGCGCGTTGTTTAATGCGTCAACGGGCACATAATCCGGATCAGAGCGTTTCATGCCGAGATTGCCGACCACGATGGAACTCTGCGGCGCGCCCGGCTTGTCCACAAGGTAGATTCGAGTTTTCGTCACCGGCGCCGGATCGGGAATCTCGGGGATCACCGCCTGTCCCGGCTTCCAGGATGCGAACGCCTTGTCGAGTTTCGCCGTGGCTTCTGAAAGCGTAATATCGCCCACCACCACGAACGCCACATTGTTCAGTGCGCAATTCGCCTGGTGGAAATTCGCCACATCATCGCGGGTGATGGACGACACCGTGGCCTCATAGCCGGTTCCGGTGGACGGCTGGCCGTAACGGTGATCCCGGCCGTAGAGCTTCCGTCCGAAGACTTGAAACGCGACGGTGCTGGCGCGGCGGGATTGTTGCTGGATCGTGCCCAGCACGCTTTGTCTTTGTCGTTCGAGCTCTTCGGCGGGAAACGTCGGATGCGTGACCACGTCGCTCATCAGCTCCAGTCCGCCGTCGAGACTTGCGCGCAGCACGTTCAGCCCGACGTGCATGCCGTCCCACGAACTTCCGGTGGACAACTGCGCCCCGAGCGTTTTCACGTCCTCGGTGATCCGCAGCGCGTCGCGCGTGGTCGTGCCCTCGTCGAGCATGTTGGCCGTCAGGCTCGCGAGTCCCTCTTTGCCCGGCGGATCGAGCGCGTAACCGCCCTTCCACACCAGATTGATCTGAACCAGCGGCAGCGAGTGCTTTTCCACCAGAAACAGCCGCGCGCCGTTCGCGAGCGTCGCCTGCTGAATCTCGGGCGGCCAGAACGACGGCTCGGCCGCGGGTTGTGGCGTGTTCGCGCGGTCTACGGCCACGTCGGCGGCGGACAAATCGCCCTGCGGAACGAGGTGCAGAATCACGCGATTATCGAGATCGAGATATTTTTTCGCGGCGCGGTTCACGTCGCCGGCCGTCGCCTTCGTATAGCGATCCAAGTCCCACTGGAAACTGCCGGGATTGCCTAAGAACGTATTGTATCCGTTCAGCCGGTCGGAAATGGCGTAAAAACCGCCCACCCGCTGCAGCGAACGCACGTAGTTGGCTTCAACGGTGGTCTGATGCGGCGTGAGTTCCGCCACCGTCACGCCCCGGTCGCGCACGTCGGCGAGCACGGCGTCCATCGCCTGTTCGACTTCATCGAGCGTGTGTCCTTCGCGCGCCGTGATCGCGATCAGCAGGACGCCGCAAATTTCGCGCGAGTCCACGTACACGTTGACGTCCTGCGCGATCTGCAAGTCGTACACGAGTTTTTTATAGAGCCGCGACGTCTTGCCCGAGGCCAGCACGTACGTGAGCAGATCGAGGTCGGCATCGCCGGGGGCGTACAGCGCGGGCGTGGGCCACATGCAGTAAAGCCGCGGCAGACTCACGTTGTCCTCGGCTGTGAGGCGGGTGACACCCTTGAGCTCCGGCAGCCACGCTTCCGTCCGGTCAATGGGAAGGCCGGGCGGAATGGTGCCGAAATATTTTTCGATCAGCGCCTTCGTCTGCTCGGGATTAATGTCGCCGGCCACGCACAGCGACGCATTGTTGGGAGCGTAGTACGTGCGGAAAAAATCCTGGACGTCTTCCAGACTCGCCGCCGACAGATCCTCCATGCTGCCGATGATGGTGTGAGCATAGGGATGCTGCGGCGGAAAGAGCGCGGGCAGATACAGCTCCTCCGCCTTCCCGTAGGGCGTGTTTTCCACGCGCTGGCGGCGCTCGTTCTTGACCACGTCGCGCTGAATATCAAGTTTTTCCTGCGTCATGGCCGGGGGCAGGAAGCCCATGCGATCCGATTCCATCCACAGCATTGTCTCAAGATAGTTGCTGGGAAACACCGACATGTAGTTCGTGCGGTCTTCGTTGGTGGAGCCGTTGTCCCAGCCGCCGAAGGCGTCGCTCGAAAAATCTACGGGATGATGCTCCGATCCCTCGAACATCATGTGTTCGAACAAATGGGCAAAGCCGGTCTTGCCCGGCTTTTCATTCTTCGATCCGACATGATACCAAACGTTCACCGTGGCGACCGGCAGCGAGTGATCTTCGTAGAGGATCACGTCGAGGCCGTTGGGCAGCTCGTACTTCTCATACTTGATTTCCGGGAGCTGAACGGCCGCCGCCGGTCCGGTGGACAGCAGAACGGACAGGAAAATGAAGGAAAAAACGATGCAACGTGCGCGAATCATGGATGCCTCACAGAATGAAATGCACGGGGATTTCCAATAAGAGTGGAGTTGGCCGCGAAATGTTTCACAAAAGATCACGAGAATTGACCCCCCCTATGGTCCGCCGCAAGCGGGGGAATAACATTCGTTACGCGTGAATCGCGCGGTTGTCGGACGCCATCAGGCAGGCTTCGCGGAAGGCTTCGGTAAAGGTCGGATGGGCGTGGACGATGCGGCCGATGTCTTCCGCGCTGGCGTGAAATTCGAGCGCGACCACGGCTTCCGCGATCATGTCCGCCACGCGCGCGCCGAACATGTGCACGCCGAGCAGTTCGTCGGTAGCGCGGTCCGCAAGCACCTTGACCACGCCTTCGCTTTCGTTCGCCGCGCGGGCGCGCCCCAGTGGCTTGTAGGAATAAACTCCCGTTTTATAGGCGCGTCCGTCGCGCTTGAGTTCTTCTTCCGTGTAGCCCGCGCCTGCCACTTCCGGCCACGTATAGACCACCACCGGAATCGCCCGATAGTTGATGTGCGGCTTTTGGCCGGCGATGACCTCGGCGGCGAACATCCCCTCTTCCTCCGCCTTGTGCGCGAGCATCGCTCCGCCGATCACGTCGCCGATGGCAAACACGCCGGGTTGCCGCGTTTCCAGCCGCTCGTTCACTTCGAGAAAACCGCGTTCATTCAGCGCGACGCCGGCTTTTTCCGGCGCGAGGTTCTCCGTGAACGGACGGCGTCCCACCGCCACCAGACACACATCGCCCGCGAATTTCACGCGTTCGCCCGCCTTGTTTTCGGCGACGACCTCGACCTCGCTGCCGTGCTCGGCCACGCTCTGCACGCGATGACTCAAATAGAATGTCATGCCGATCTTTTGCAGCGAACGCTGAAGCTCCTTTCCCATCGTGCGATCCATCGTGGGAATGAGCGAATCCATGAACTCGATCACGTCCACTTTCGTGCCCAGCCGCGCGTACACCGAACCGAGTTCGAGACCGATCGCTCCGCCGCCGATCACGATCATACGATCGGGGATTTTTTTCAGCGCCAGCGCATCGGTGGAAGTGATGATACGATCGCCGCCCTGCGTGATGAGCGGCAGCGACGCCGGCTTGGACCCGCTGGCGATGATCGTGTGTGCCGCTTCGATCCGTTCCTGACCGCCGTCGGGACGGGTGATTGCGAGGATGCCCGCCTTGACGAACGATCCGATGCCTTCGAGCACGTCCACGCCGTTCTTGTTCATCAGAAAGCGAATGCCCGCCACCGTATCGGCAATCACTTTTTCTTTTCGGCGCTGCATCTGCGGCCAGTCTATATCGAGACCCTGCACTCGGATGCCGTGTGCCGCATAGCGCATCTTCGCGTTGTAGTAGAGCTCGGAGGAATCGAGCAGCGCCTTCGAGGGAATGCAGCCCACGTTCAGGCACGTTCCGCCGAGCGATGGATATTTTTCGATCAGCGCGGTTTTCATTCCAAGCTGCGCGGAGCGGATGGCGGCCACGTATCCGCCCGGCCCGGAGCCGATCACAGCGACGTCGTATTTCATCGTGGCGTTGTTCCCTTGATGAAGTGATACTATTTCTTTCTTAGGTCAAGAATCTCGCGAACAGCGTCCACTAATCCATAGTGCATTGCAGGTTTGATTGCTGGTGATAGGTGAGGATAATAAGAATAGTGCGGGTAATCCACAATTGGAATTCCAACTGACTCTGAGAAATACCAAGAAACTCCACGCCTAGTATTTCTTGGAGTGTCATTTTCAGAGGCAATTCTTGATCGATACACACCAAACGTACCGCCGCAGACAACGATGGTTGGCTTGTACAATCGTATTTGGTCGAGAATTAGGCTTTTGGTCTGCTCGATCTCTGGATATAATAGACTCATATTCGTATTTCCGCCCCCACCCGACTTCTTCATATTCACAACGGCGATCTTTCGGAATTCCGCCGATCGCTCGTTAATTGAATTCTGTCCTATTCGGCGTTCTAATTCATTCCATGGTAGCGCATGAGTATCCGCCTCAGTAATATCATGAACCCAACGAGCAACTACCTCCCATGACTTGTATCCTGATGTCTCAGTACGATATGCGCCCTTCCCCAACCATTCGGCAAGGTTCCATTTGTTTCGTTTCTTGTCATTTGGCTCCTTTAGGAGAAACAGCAACTTGGGAGAAGTTCGTTCATATGTTGGAAAATGAACAATTCCATCCTCTACAAAGTGCCCATCACTTGCGAACGGAATCTGTCGGTCTCGCCATCGCGCAAATATCTCTTGCTCTTGTTTCCACATCTCCGAAGGCAATTCCCGAATTCGATAATCCTCATGACTCATTTGGTTTCCTTTTTCCAGTATTAAAAATGGAATTCTATCTCTATCTACTGCTCACACCTTGAGCAGCAGCCGCATCGGGTCTTCGAGGAGCTGCTTCACGCGAACGAGAAAGCCCACCGACTCGCGGCCGTCCACGATGCGATGATCGTAGCTGAAAGCGAGATACATCATCGGGCGAATTTCGATCTGATCACCCACGGCCACCGGACGGCGGACGATGTTGTGCATGCCGAGGATGCCGCTCTGCGGCGGATTTAAAATCGGCGTCGAGAGCAGCGAACCGAACACGCCACCGTTGGAAATCGTGAACGTGCCGCCGGACATTTCGTCGAGCGTGAGTTGATTGTTCCGCGCGCGCGCCGCCAGCCGTTCGATCTCCTTTTCGATCTGATCGAAGGACAACCGCTCCGCGCTGCGAATCACCGGAACGACCAGACCCTTCGGCGCGCTGACGGCAATGCCCATGTCCACGTAATCGTGATAGACGATCTCCTCGCCCTCGATGAACGAATTGATCGCGGGAAATTCTTCGAGCGCGACGCAGGCTGCCCGCACGAAAAACGACATCAGCCCGAGCGAAGCCGCGTGCAGTTCCTGAAATTGCTCCTTGTATTTTGTGCGTGCCGCGAGAATCGCGCTCAGGTCCGCCTCGTTGAACGTCGTCAGCATCGCCGTTTGATTCTTCACCGCCACCAGTCGCTCCGAGAGCTTCAGGCGCAGCGAAGAAAGCTTGTGCCGCCGCTCGCTTCTCTCTCCGGAGGAAACGACCGGGACGATCGGCGTCTCAGTCGTCGGCGTCTTCTCGGCAGAGGGCGGCCGCGTGGACGCGGATGTTTCCAGCACGTCCGGTTTGGTGATGCGTCCACCGCGGCCGGTGGCGGCGATCTGTTCGGCGGTAATACCGCGCTCGGCCATGAGTTTCTGCGCCGCGGGTGAAGCAATCCGCTTCTCGACGAGCGCTGCGGGCGTGCTCTGGGACGCGGCCGGTTTCTCCTTCGATTCCGATGCTTCGGCAACGCTCGCGGGCGGAGCCGCCTCGGTGTCAATCGTACAGGCGACGTCTCCCACTTTCACCGTCGCGCCCTGCTTTATGCGGATTTCGAGTCGTCCCGCAATGAACGATGACACGGTGAGCGTCGCCTTCTCCGACTCGATTTCGAACAGCTCCTCGTCCTTGCGAACGTAATCGCCTTCGGTTTTCAACCATGCGGACAGCGTG
>JAQTRJ010000138.1 GCA_028711875.1 bacterium
ACCAGCGCGGCAGCGTCTTGCGCAGAGCCTTCCAGATGGTGAAGCTCAAAATGCACGAGGTGATCGCCACGCCCAATCCCCAGCCGGTTTTCAGGCCGATGTAGAGATTGGACAAGGACATAAAGGCTCCCAAAAAGGAACCCATGATGACCGCGCGCAACGTAAACTGCGGCATATCGTCGCCGCGATAGACGTTTTCGTACCATTCGCGTTCAATTTGCTCGGGAGTCTTCGGCGTAGTGTCGCTCATGGAAGGAAGGAGCTATGGGGTGAAGGCTTATGTTCATTTGGGCAGGAAAAAACGGAAGGGAGAATATACGGAATAAATCGGCGGCAGGCAAAGGAAAAATTAGAGTGGAAAAATCTCAGGTACTGGCGTCGGTCTCCGACCGCCGGACCTGCTGGTATTCCTCCTTGTGTCATTCTGGACACCCGCGCCCGTATTTTCACCCGTCAGCGTTCCAGTACTTTTACGCGGGGCGTCCAGAATCTCGTTGCGTGAGTTCGAGGGCAAACAAAAAGCGGGTCGGCTGCAATCCTTCACTTCGTTCAGGAGCCGACACCGCACAAGAACTCGATCGCCGTTGTCGGTCTCCAGACCGGCCATGGCGCCATGGCGACTCTGGAGAGTCACCACCGGGTTGTAGCGCCGCATGGATATGGGCGAATGGTTCCGGTCTGGAGAGTCACCACCGGGTTGTAGCGCCGCATGGATATGCGCGAATGGTTCCGGCGCTCAGCTTTCCTTCACCGCCGCGATCAGATCGAGAAACGCCTTCTTGCCGTCGGCGAAGAACATGAGGGTATTGTCTTTTGCGAACAGCGGATTGGGAATGCCCGCAAAGCCGGGACTCAGGCTGCGCTTGATGACCACCACCGTCTTCGCGCGATCCACCTCGATGATCGGCATCCCTCCGATCACCGACTTGGGATCGGTCTTCGCCGTCGGATTGACCACGTCGTTGGCTCCCACCACTACCGCCACGTCCACCTGATCCATCTCCCCGTTGACTTCGTCCATCTCCTTCAGCTTGTCGTAGGGAATATTGGCTTCGGCCAGCAGCACGTTCATGTGTCCCGGCATCCGTCCCGCCACCGGGTGAATTCCAAACATCACATCCGTGCCTCGCTGTTCGAGCAGATGGGTCAGATCGCGCACCACGTGCTGCGCTTGCGAGACCGCAAGGCCGTAACCGGGAACAATCAGCACGCGCGACGCCGCTTCGAACAACATGGCGATCTCTTCGGCCGAGGTGGACTTGATCCGCCCCGCGTACACCGCGTCCGCCGACGGGCCGGACTCGGCCGCGCCGATCGCGCCCACCAAGACGTTCCCCAGCGAGCGGTTCATCGCCTTGCACATGATGTTCGTGAGAATGATTCCCGATGAACCGACTAGCGCGCCGGCGATGATGAGCACGCTGTTGTCAATCACGAAGCCGGTCGCGCAGGCCGCCATGCCGCTGTAGGAATTTAAAAGACAGATCAGCACCGGCATGTCCGCGCCGCCGACGGGAATCGCAAACAGGATTCCGAGGACGGATGCCAGACCCACCAGCACCCAATATAAAGCCGCGTTTTCCGGGAACAGAACGATCAGCGCGCTCACCGCGACCGCCGCTCCCAGCACGATGAAATTCACCGTCTGCTGCGCCGGAAAATGAATCGGATTGCCCTTGAGCACAAACTCCTGCAGCTTGTCGAAGGCCACCAGACTGCCCCAGAACGTGACGGCGCCAATCAGCCCCGAGGCCGCCACGGCCACGGTGAACGAGGTCGTGAACTCGCCGCGGGTCATGAGTTCCACGCCCGCCACCAGCGTTGACGCCGCGCCGCCGAAGCCGTTGAGCAGCGCGACCATTTGCGGCATCGCCGTCATTTTAATCCGCAGCGCGAGCAGCGCGCCGATCCCCGACCCGATGACGATGCCGAGGAGAATCAGCTTGAAATCAATAATATGATGATCGAACAGCGTGATGATGATCGCCAGGGCCATGCCCACCGCGCTGAGCAAGTTGCCGCGCACCGCCGTCCGCGGGTGAGTCAGCATCTTGATACCGACGACGAACAGCACCGCTGCCATGAGATAAACGAAATTGATGACGTTCAGACTCATGCTACTTGCTCTTCTTGAGAGATTTCAACATGCGGTGCGTCACCAGATAGCCGCCCACCACGTTAATCATGGCGAAAATCACGGCACACATTCCCAGCGCGGCCGCGAGTCCCTTGAATCCGCTGCCCGCCGCCACCAGCGAGCCGATGATCGTGATCCCCGAAATCGCATTCGATCCCGACATCAGCGGCGTGTGCAGCAGCGGCGGCACTTTAGTAATGACCTCGAATCCCAAGAGCGTCGCCAGCACAAATACCGTTAAAGCGAGCACGAGTTCCATATTCTATTTCTCCAAATTCTTCCCACCGAGCCGGGTTAAGCGTAGAATCCCGGTGGTGACTCTCCAGAGTCACCCCTCTCCAGCGCGCAATCCGGCCGGAATAAATTCTCATGTCCTGCGGTGTCGGCTGCTTGCAGCCGACCCGTAAGTTCAGCTTGCTTGCAGCCGACCCGTGAGTTCAGCTTGCGCCATTGCCGGTCTGGAGACCGAAAACGGCGATCTCGTCGCCGAGGCTTGCGTCTCCGCGTGTCCGGCACAACACAAACCTACTTCAGCAATTCCTTCACCCGCGCATTCACCACCTCGCCATCGCGCGTCACCAGCGTTTCGCGCACGATCTCGTCGTCCAGGTCGAGAGCCAGCTTCCCGTCCTTGATGATATTCAGGAGAAATGTGGTCACGTTTTTCGAGTACATCTGACTCGCGTGATAGGCCACCGAGGACGGCAGATTCACCGGTCCGATGATCTTCACGCGCTGATGCACGACGGTCTCGCCCGCTTCCGTCAGTTCGCAGTTGCCGCCCTGCTCCGCGGCGAGATCCACGATCACCGATCCCGACGGCATCGCCTCCACCATCGCTTTCGTCACCAGCACCGGAGCTTTCTTACCGGGCACGGCGGCCGTGGTGATGACCACGTCGCTTTTCGCGATCACGCTGTGCATCAGCTCGCGCTGTCTTGCGTAAAACTCCTCGCCCAGCGCCTTCGCGTAGCCGCCCGAATCGGCGGATGTCGTTGTTTCGAGTTCGAGTTCCACGAACTTCCCGCCGAGGCTCTCCACTTCCTGCTTCACCGCCGGGCGCACGTCGTAGGCGTGGACTAACGCGCCCAGCCGTTTCGCCGTGGCAATCGCCTGCAAACCGGCCACGCCCGCGCCAATGACCAACACGCGCGCGGGAGTCACCGTTCCCGCCGCCGTCATGAACATCGGCAAAAATCTCGGCAGCGCTTCGGCGGCGATCAGCACGGCTTTGTAGCCCGCGCACGTCGCCATCGAGGACAACGCGTCCATGCTCTGCGCGCGCGTGATCCGCGGCAGCAGTTCCAGCGCGAACGCCGTCACGCCGCGCGCGGCCAGGTCTTTGATGATCGCGGGAGCGCCGAGCGGATTCATGAACCCGATCAGCGCTTGCCCCTTACGCATCAGGGCAAGATCCGCCTTGCGCACGGAGTCGGGAGTGGTCAGCAGGCTGACCTCGGCCACAATATCCGCCTTCGCGAACAGCTCTTCGCGGGAGGACAGCACCGTCGCGCCCTTTTGCGCATACAGTGCGTCGGGATATTCCGCGTCGGTTCCGGCTCCGGCTTGCAGTGCGACTTCGAGATTCTTCTTGAGCAAGGGCGGCACGGCGTCGGGAACCAGCGCCACACGGCGATCGCCCCGCGCCAGTTCGGTGGGAATGCCTACGAGCATGTGTTTATGTAATTGAATTTATTGAAATTCAGAGGAGTTGTGCAACTTCTGATTTAGGTCGCCAAAAAGTGATAGAAGTGGTCATATTCTGCCATTGAACTTCCAAGTCCTTGTCCCGGTTCCGGCTTCGAGACGATGAGGCCACAGATAAAAAAATTCCCCCCACGAAGTGGGGGGAATGATGAAAGAAACGATTAGGCAACTGGCTCCGTCCAGTTGTACGGCTAACCGTTATGATGAAAGAAACGATTAGGCAACTGGCTCTGTCCAGTTGTACGGTTAACCGTTATAATGAAAGAAACGATTAGGCAACTGGCTCCGTCCAGTTGTACAGTTAACCGTTATGATGAAAGAAACGATTAGGCAACTGGCTCCGTCCAGTTGTACGGTTAACCGTCATGATGAAAGAAACGATTAGGCAACTGGCTCCGTCCAGTTGTACGGTTAACCGTCAGGGCGGAGCCAGACGGCTAATCGGGAGGGAATTCCTCCCCCATCCGCTTAGCCGCGCATGGCAGTGCTCGAATTCCCGTAGCGCCGCACGGATGTGCGCTTCATTCCGACGGTCGGAGACCGCCGCTAATGCTGCTTCTAATCCCGGTGGTGACTCTCCAGAGTCACCCCGTAGCCGCGCACGGCTGTGCGTGAATTCCCGTAGCGCCGCATGGATATGCGCTTCATTCCGACGGTCGGAGACTGCCGCTAGTGCTGCTTCTAATCCCAGTGGTGACTCTCCAGAGTCACCCCGTAGCCGCGCACGGCAGTGCGTGAATTCCCGTAGCGCCGCACAGCAGCTTCATTCCGACGGTCGGAGACCGCCGCTACTGCTGCTTCTAAGAAGGCTTCGCGCCAAGGATGCGGCCGCCGCGGCAAAAACGAAACGACCTTTCAAGAAACGGCACTAACTCGAACTCGGCACCGTCCTCAGCAGCGTACGCAGATTCTCGATCACGCCGTCAATCTGCTCTTGGGGAAAAATCCCGTCCACCTCAAAAACCGCCCGGTGGGTTTTCAGCGCGGCGATGACTTCGTCAAAGGTGTGCGGCACGCGCGCCGCGCATTTTTCCGAATCGGCGGCGTCAATCGCCGTGCGGCGGATCTGTTCGTCGAGATCGCGAAGCTCCTTGCCCGCCAGCATTGCTTGCACCACGCCCGCCAGCAGCAAATACGGATGAGCCGAACCGTCGGGCAGGCGGAACTCGATGGTCTCCGCGCAGACCGGTTTGCCCTTGTCATTCTTGGGAACCACCGGCAGCCGCACCAAAGCCTTGCGGTTGAAGCGGCCCCAGGTGACCGTATTGGGCGCTTCCTTACCCTGCATCAGCCGCATGAACGACGTGTCGCTGCGGTTGCCGAAGGCCATCAGTGTGCCGCCGTACAGCGCGAGTCCGCCGATCAGCCATTTGGACGACGGCCGCAGTTGTCCTTTGCCGTCCTGAACGGTCAGATAGCTCCCGCCCGTGCGCGCCGCCAGATGAAAGTGCATGCCGTTGCCCGCGTGGCCGGGCTTGACGATCGGATTGAAACTGCACTGCATGCCGTTCTGCGCCGCCAGATTGCGCAGCACCCATTGTGTCAGGGCTACGCTCTCCGCCGCGCGCGGCAGCGGCTGCAGCTGCATTTCCACTTCGTGCTGTTCCCAAATCCAGCGATCGCGGTCATCGGCGGGGATGTAGCCCACTTCGCTGTGGCCGTATTTGATCGGCACGCCCATGTCCGCGAGCAGAGCCAGAGCGCGGCGGCGCAGCGCTTCGCCGAACACAAACGGCGCGGCCGCGTGATAGCCGCGGTCGTGCGCGCCGTACGGCTCGTGCTCGCCGGCCGGTTTGCCCACGAAATACTCGACTTCACCCAGTCCGTGCAGTTCGATCCCCGTTTCGCTCTTCAGTCGCGCGAAGGCTTTGTTCAGCACGGTATCGGGCGAAACCGGCAGCGGTTTGCCGTCGCGTCCGAGATGCGCGCACAGCACGACCAGCGTCGGCTCGGGCGAGAATGGATCGAAAAACGCGGTTTCGGGTCGCGGCCGGAGCACGATATCCGAAGCTCCGGCGGAAATTCCCAGTCCCGCAAAAATGCTGCTGCCGTCGCCGCGTTCGCCGCCGGCGAAGATGTCGCGCAGGTGCTGCGTGCTGTGGGGCGCGAAATCGAGCGTCTTCAGCCAGCCGTCGCCGCCGATGTGCATCAGGCTGACTACGCGCACTCCCTGATCGCGAACCACCGACACCAAATCGTCGGTGGTCCACTCCGAATTGGGTTTGCGAAGGAGTTGAGACAGTTTTCCGCTGAGCTGCCCGGCGTCTTTGATCTTGGTGCGGGCGGCAGGTTTTTTCGCTGGGGTGTTCTTCATGATTTGTCAGGAATTAAAAGATTGTTTTGAAGCTATCGTGGGATGCTCGCCGAGCCGAGGTAAGC
>JAQTRJ010000139.1 GCA_028711875.1 bacterium
GACTTCCGAGGAGCAGGAGATCGCCCGCACCGCGCTCGAAAAAGCCGTGGCGATTCTCAAGGTTGGGCAGGAATAGTTTTCGATTGGTTCGGGGCGAAACGGGAGATTCACCGCCAGCAACAAGAACCGCCGAGCCGGGTTCAGCGCAAAGTTTTTTCTGACACGAATACGTAGCCGTGCGTAACCCGGCCGGAATTTTC
Source organism: bacterium (assembly GCA_028711875.1). Taxonomy (GTDB): domain Bacteria; phylum Electryoneota; class RPQS01; order RPQS01; family RPQS01; genus JAHJDG01. The sequence goes on from JAQTRJ010000139.1 coordinate 201, forward strand.
TGAGCGACGTCGCTATAGCAACGGATAGTTCTTCATGAACTATCCGTTTTCCGTTTCCGGGGGCACGTGGTTTGCTCTCTGGAGTGTGAATCGAATCTTCACACAGGGAACACGTGCGATGCCTCGCAAAATCATCACCTTGCTCTTCTCGATCACGATCTGGGCGGGCATGTCCGTCGGGCAAATGGCAACCGACCTGCCCGCCGCCGTCGAGCAGGCGAATACCTTACTCGCTGCAAGAACGGACAGCGCGGCGTGCCGTGAGCTGGCGGCAACACTCGTGCAGCTAAGCGAGGAACAGCCGGCCTCGGAATATACTCCCGCCGTGGTTCTCGCCGCCGCCCGGCTCGAAGAGAAGATCGGCCACAGCACGCAAGCCGTGAAAACCGCCGAGCGGCTGTGGATGAGCTATCCGGCCTCGCCGCTGGCTAAAGACGCCTTCGATTTCGCCTGGAACATCGAAACGCGTCAAGGGCAGAGTCCGCTGGCAGGAGCCAAGCTTGCACTCTCCATGGCTGCCGCGCAGGGATCAAACACCACCGCGCGCTTTTACTATCGGAAAGCTTTTGATATCTACCGGCAGAACGACTGGTGGCGCAGCGCCGCTGACGCGGGTCAGGATTATCTCACCCACTGTGCACGCTCCACGCCCGATGCCGAACTGATGATGGCTCTGGCCGCCGTCGCGCTCAAGGCCGGTGATACCGATCTGGCCGCGCGCTCCTACCGCGAATTCACCGCGCTGTTTCCGAACCTGCCGCTGGTGGTGACGGCCTACGCGGGTCTGGGAAGCATCCATGCCGCCGCCGGACAATCCGAAACGGCCGCCGATTACAATTCGCGGGCCTGGACGATCTATCAGAAAAACCGCAAGAAGAGCGAATATAATCAGCACGAGATTACTCAGGCGGCGGCACAGGCGCTGTGGGCGCTGCAGACCGACGCCCGCCGAGCCTTCGAAAGCCAGACGCTGCCCGATCGCGCCGTCGGCAAGAACCTGCTGCGCGAGGCGGCGGTGCTCGAAGAGGCCTACCGGCAGGTGATGCTGACCGATCCGGAGATGGCTCCTCAGGCGTTCCTGGCCATCGGGGATCTGCGCATGCGGCTGGGCGACGCGCTCTTGGCCGAAGGATTCCGCGCGGCGATCGCTTCGGCCAGTCCCGTGAACGCGGTTCCCTATGAAGCCGCGTTGCCGGAATACGAACGGGCGGAGGCGGCGTATTCGATGGCCTGGGAGCGGGCGTCGCTCGTTCCCGAAGACGCGCAAGCCCGGCAGATCGTGCATCGCGCCGCCGAATCCGCTTTTGAGACCGCCGTCGGGCAGGGCGATGCCTTGATCGCGTGGTCGGTGGAACTGATGAAGTACGCGCCGACTCGCCAGCCGGGGGAAGCGGGCTGCGAACCGCGGTTCCAGTTCGTAACCAATCGCGTGGCTCCGCTGGCTCGCGAGGCGGTCGCAACAAAGACCGCGGCTTTTGCTCTGACGCAGCGGATGCCGGTCATGGCTTTGGCCGAGCAGATCAGGCCCGGACTGGATTCGCCGCTGCGGGTCGTGGCCGGGGAGATGTATGCGCTGTGCGGAGAAGAGATGCGGGCGGTGACGAAGGGAGCGTCGCAACTCGCGGGTTTGCAGACGATGGGATTCCAGAGCATGGGGCAAACCAGCCTCGTGCAATCACTTGAGAACGATTTTGCGCGGATGACGCGCATGAACTCGGCCGCAAGCCCGGTGCTGCTCGATCTGTACGCGGCGGGCACCGCCCATTGCCAGCCGGGTGCGGAACGTCCCTATTGGGACAGCCTGTTGGTTGGATTCTATTCCGAATACGCGGCCGTGTGTCAGTCGCTTCAGTCGGACATGACGACGGCGCTCGCCAGTCTTTCGCGCGAGGATGAAGAAACGGCTCCGCTGCGCGCGCACCTCAACCGCCTGCAAACCCAGGCCGCCTCGCAGGAATATGCCGGGCTGGTGGATTGGTACCGCTGGAGTGGGGAGTATGACGTCCATCATCCTGCGAATAAGGAGATGACGGCCCGCTTGGCTAAGCTCGATCCGCTGAACTATGGCAATCCCTACGATTTGCCATCGGCCAGCCGCAAGGGACCGTAGTTGTGGATTCCGCCGTTGTCGGTCTCCTGACCGGCAATGGCGCAGCTTGATTTTCGCCTTTCAAATCGCCATATTTCTTCTGCCCAATGGCGGGCAGAGTCACGCGGCACCGCTTCCGGCGGTGCCGTGCTCTTTGTACACTTGCGCTTCGCCGAGCCGGGCGTCCCCGCCCGGCCGGAACACACTCATAATCAAATTTTTCGGCACATTCTCCATGAAACCTCGCTCACATACTTGTGGCCAGCTCCGAAAAACCGATGTCGGCCAGACTATCCATCTCCAGGGCTGGGTGGCGCGCCGCCGCGACCTCGGCGGCTTGATCTTTATTGATCTTCGCGACCGCTACGGCAAGACTCAAATGGTCGTTCACCCCGAAGAATCTCCCGATGTCACGGCTCAGGCGCACCAGCTTCACGCGGAATGGGTGATCGAAGCCGACGGCATCGTGCAGGAACGGCCGCAGGGCATGGTCAACCGCGACCTGCCGACGGGCGAGATCGAGGTCAAACTGACGGCGCTGACCGTGCTGAATCCCTGTCCGGCTCTGCCGTTCCAATTGGACGAGGCGGATAAAGCCAGCGAGGAACTTCGTCTCAAATACCGCTATCTCGATCTGCGCCGACCGGAAGTGCAGGAGGTGTTCATGCTCCGCCATCGTGTGGCACAGGTGGTGCGCGAGCATTTTTCCGGGGAGGGATTTCTCGAAATCGAGACTCCCTTCATGGTCAAGAGCACTCCCGAGGGAGCGCGCGACTATCTCGTGCCCAGCCGCATTTTCCCCGGCCATTTCTACGCGCTGCCGCAGTCGCCGCAGATCTACAAGCAACTGCTCATGGTGGCGGGCTTCGACCGCTATTTCCAGATCGTCCGCTGTTTCCGCGACGAAGACTTACGCTCCGATCGCCAGCCCGAATTCACGCAGGTGGACGTGGAAATCACCTTTGCCGATCGCGAGGTCATTTTCGGAACTGCCGAGCGCTTGTTCGTCAAGATTCTCAAACACGCCTGGGGGATTGACATTGCCACGCCACTCCCCCGTCTGACCTACCAGCACGTGATGGATACCTACGGCAGCGACAAGCCCGACCTCCGCTTCGGCCTGCCGTTCTCGAACCTGACGGATTGTTTGCGCGGCACCGACTTCCGCATCATCGCCTCTTCTATAGAAGAGGGCGGAGTGGTTATCGGCCTCTGTGTGAAGGGACAGGCGGGAGTCTCCCGCAAGGAACTGGGCGAACTCGAAAATCTGGCCCGGCAGTGCGGACTTCCGGGCCTGCTCTCGCTCAAGCTGACCGCTGAGGGCCTGGCGGGTTCGCTATCTGGAAAAATCTCCGAGGCTCAGGCGGCGGCTGTCTGCAAGGAACTGAAATCCGAGACTGGTGATCTCCTGCTCATGGCCGTCGGCAAAAAATCGGCCGTCTTAAAAGGACTGGGAGTACTGCGCCGCCTACTGGCCGAGCGGTTCCGACTGTTCGATCCGAATTCCCATGAGAATCCCAGTTTGTTCTGGGTGGTGGACTTTCCCTTGTTCGAGCGCAACGAGGAGACCGGCGAAGTTGCCGCTTCCCACCATCCGTTCACCGGATATCTGACTGAGGATGAACACCTGCTTGAGAGCGAACCCTGGAACGTCCGCTCCACCGCCTACGATCTGGTCATGAATGGCAGCGAACTCCTATCTGGTTCGATCCGTATCCATGACTCGGCTCAACAGGCTAAGATATTTCAATTATTGAAAATATCCGACGAAGAGGCGCAGCTTCGCTTCGGTTTCCTGCTCGAGGCGCTCCGCTATGGCGCACCCCCGATGGGCGGCATGGCCATCGGACTCGACCGTACCATTATGTGCCTGACCGGCGGCTCGATCCGCGATGTTATCGCCTTTCCCAAGACCAATCTGGCTCAGTCTCTCGTGGACGGCAGTCCCTCGGAGGTTGACCCGCAATTGCTTAAGGATTTGCATCTTGTAATCCAGAAACCGAAATCCTGACGGAGGCTTTCCCCGGTCGGCACTTGACTTCCGGCCGCTTTCTTGCTATTTTTGATGGTCGGACATTTCTCGCAGAGTTTGACTGAACGGAGCGCGTGGACCATCCACGATTATGCCCTTCGGGGTCTTACCAGATTGGATTAGCCTCTGTTTTTTAGGGATTTCTCTAAGAACTCAGAGGCTCTTTTGATTTTCTGAGCAGTGGGAGTAAAAGACTGGCCAACCGATCACCCAACACACCGTTCGAGGGCGAAGACTCGAGCGAAATCGTGGAAGTTCCAATCGAGGACGGAATTCTGCGTCCGCTCCTCGGGCCGGGCGACGCGAACCTGCACTATGCCCAGCGTCAGCTCGGCTCGCGTCTGACCGTCCGCCGTGAGAAAATTCTCGTGCGCGGTTCCCGCCCCGACAACGCCCATGCGCTGGAGATCATCCGCGAGATGATCGAGCGCACCCGTCGCAAGGGATCGCTGACGACCTCCGATGTGGACATGATCTTCCGCCTGACCAGTACGGAAGCCCCGCGCGTGGCCGCCGAAACCTCGCAACCGTCCGGCGCGCTTGCCTTCCGCGCCGGTGACCGCACCTTCGGACCGCGCACCGCCGGACAGGAGGCCTATTGCCGGGCGATCCTGAATCACGATCTCACCTTCGGCATCGGCCCGGCCGGAACCGGCAAGACGTTTCTGGCCGTGCTGGTCGGAGTCTCACAGTTTCTGGCCGGCAAGTACGACCGGATTATTCTCACCCGTCCGGTGGTGGAAGCGGGAGAAAATCTGGGCTTCCTTCCCGGCGACATCAACGAAAAAGTAGACCCGTACTTTCGTCCGCTCTACGATTCGCTGATGAAGCTGCTGCCGTCGGATCGGCTGCGCAAATTCTTCGACCGTTCGGTGATTGAGATCGCCCCGCTCGCGTTCATGCGCGGCCGCACGCTCGAGCACGCCTTCGTCATTCTCGACGAAGCCCAGAACACCACCATGCTGCAGATGAAGATGTTCCTGACGCGGCTCGGCGACAACGCCCGCGCCGTCATCACCGGCGACATCACCCAGATTGACTTGCAGCCGCCCTCCAGCAGCGGACTCCTGTCCATCCCGGAAATCCTCGGAGGACTCGACGGCGTGGACTTCGTCTATTTCACCGAGTCCGACGTCGTGAGGCATCCGCTGGTGGCCAGAATTATCGGAGCTTATGAAGACTACAATTCCCGGCACAAAGAGACCGACGATCAGGTCGAACCGGAGCAAACGGAAACCGGCGGCGATGACTGACCGGCCTCCCAGTCAGCGGCGCGCCCGCGGAACCCTGGAACTGCACTCGCGGATTCCCGGTGCGCGCGTCCGCAAAGATCACCTGCTCGCGTGCGCTCGACACGGCGTCCGCCGGATCAAAAACGGCGTCGGACATCTTAACGTCATTCTCATTGGCGACCGTGACATGTCACGGCTCCATCGGGAGTATCGCGGAGTGCCGGGAACCACCGACGTGCTCACCTTCGACCTGACCGACCGCCCCGGCGGCGCAGTGGACGGCGATATCTATATTTCGCTCGATCAGGCGCGGCGGCAGGCGCGCGAGTATCGGCAGCCTCTCTATAAAGAAGTGGCGCGACTGGCCGTTCACGGAGTGCTTCATCTGGCGGGCTTCGACGATCGAACCGAGACCGGGCGCGCCCACATGCGCCGGCTTGAGGATCGTTCGCTGGAAGCGGGAGCGCGCTCATGAATGACGGCTCGACCGTGTTGTGGGGCTTGCTGTCGTTCGTGATCCTGCTGGCGCTGTCGGCCTTTTTCTCGTCCTCGGAAACGGCGCTGTTTGCACTGACCCGCGCGCAGGTGGATGAACTATCGGAGCGGAAAGACCGCGCCGGCGTCCGCCTCAGCCGCCTGCTCG
>JAQTRJ010000140.1 GCA_028711875.1 bacterium
GCCGCATTCGCGGACGCCGCCGCATGTAGGGCGGATTCGGCGATAGCGGCAGCAGGAGAATGACCAAGTACACACTGATTCTGCTCGGTGCGATTGGAGTGGGAAAGGGGACGCAGGCCCAGCGTCTGAGCCGGCATCTCGGCATCCCGCAGATCGCCACGGGAGATCTGTTGCGGATGGAAGGACAGGCGGGGACCGATCTCGGACGGCGGGCTGCGGAGATCATGAATCGGGGCGAGTTGGTGCCCGACGATATCATCGTGGACATGGTGCGCGGTCGGCTTCTGCGGGACGACGCCGTGCGGGGAGCCGTGTTTGACGGCTTTCCGCGAACTGTGCCGCAGGCCGAGGCGTTGGACGGGATGCTCAAGGACATGGACTTGCCGACGCCGCACGTTGTTTCCATCGAGGTCCCGGAATCGGAGATCATCGAGAGATTATCGTCGCGGCGCGTGTGCGTGACGTGCGGGGCAGTTTTCAACGTGAAGATCAATCCCGCCGCGATCGAGAATCACAAGTGCCCTAAGGGGGAAGCCCGCGTCATTCTGCGCGATGATGACCAGCCGGAAACGATTCAGCAGCGCTTGACGGTTTACCGCGCGAAGACGCTGCCGATGGTCACCCACTATCGGGAGAAAGGCTCGTTTCGCGAAGTCTCCGGCATGGGAACCGAGGATCAGGTCTTTGCCCGGATTCTCATCGCTATGGATCCCGACCTGTCGTGATCATCGTCAAGTCGGAACGCGAGATTGACCTTATGCGCCGCGCCGGAAAGATTCTCGCGGGCGCCTTCGAGGTCGCGGCCCCGCTCATGCAGCCGGGCGTCGTAGCGCGTGAGATTGACCGGGCGGTGGACGATTTCATCCGTAGCCGGGGGGGGATTCCGTCATTTAAGAATTATCCGAATGCGAACGGCGTGCCGTTTCCCGCATCGGTTTGTCTCTCGATTGACGAGGAAGTCGTTCACGGCATCCCCGGCGATCAGGTGCTGCGGGAAGGGACCATCATCGGGCTTGACATCGGCGTGAAATACCAGGGGTATCACGCCGACAGCGCACGAACGTACGCCATCGGGGACGTGGATGTGGAACGGCGACGGTTGATTGCCGTGACGAGGCGCGCACTGGAATTGGGACTTGAGCAGGCCCGCGCGGGAAACCGGCTTTCCGACATCGGGCATGCGATACAGACCTATGCCGAGGGGGAAGGCTGCGGTGTGGTGCGCGATCTGGTGGGTCACGGAGTCGGGCGGGAATTGCACGAGGATCCGCAGATTCCCAATTACGGTCAGTCTGGACGAGGTCCGGTGTTGCGCCGGGGAATGACCTTAGCCATCGAACCCATGATTAATCTGGGATCGTGGGAAGTGGATATGATCGGTGAATGGCGGATCGTGACACACGACCGGAAGCCGTCGGCGCATTTTGAACACACCGTGGCGGTGCGCGACGGAGAGCCGGAAATCCTGACGCATCTGTGATTCAGTTACGGGAGAATTGGTTACGGCGAAAGAACAAGCGATTAAGGTGGATGGGGTGATCGAGGAGTGCCTCCCCAACGCGACCTTTCAGGTCGTGCTCGAGAACGGACACCGCGTGCTGGCGCACATCTCGGGCAAGATGAGAATGCACTTCATCAAGATTCTGCCGGGTGACCGCGTGACGCTGGAGCTCTCGCCCTATGATCTGCATCGCGGCCGCATCACCTATCGCTACAAGTAACCCGTTGTTCGGCGGATCTGCCCGCCGGGAGAAAGTGAGACCATGAAAGTCCGCACGTCCGTCAAGAAAATATGCGAGCATTGCAAGATCGTGCGCCGCCGCGGCCGCGTCTATGTGATTTGTTCGCGCACGAAAAAGCATAAGCAGCGCCAGGGATAGCGTGTTTCCCGGCAATCCGCACAACTTGGTATAAGGAAGGTTCGCACCGGTATGGCTCGTATCGCCGGCATAGATATTCCGCGCGACAAGCGGATCGAAGTGGCATTGACCTATGTCTTCGGCATTGGTCGCCCCTTGTCTCAGAAGATCCTCACCGATTGCGGAGTGGACTTTAATAAGCGCACTCATCAGCTCACCGACGCGGAGCTGCAGGCGATCCGCACGCGGATCGCCGATGTGAAGGTGGAAGGCCCGTTGCGCGCCGAAATCCAGATGAACATCAAGCGACTGATGGACATCGGTTCGTATCGCGGCATGCGGCACCGGAGGGGTCTCCCCGTGCGCGGTCAGAATACCAAGAACAACGCGCGCACCCGCAACGGCAAGAAGAAAGGTCAGCTGATCCGCAGCAAGAAGGCGGAGAAGTGACGTATCGCTGTGTCCGTCCGCGCAGTGTCGGATGGACGAGACATGATCGTTAACCGGAGATCGGCAGTTGGCGCCTCCCAAGAAAGAGACCAAGAAGAAGAAAGAGCGTGTGGAAGCCGTGGGCGTGGCTCATATCAAGTCCTCGTTCAACAACACGCTGATTACCATCACCGATAATTACGGCAACACGATTTCGTGGGCCTCGGCCGGGAAGATGGGGCTTAAGGGTTCGCGAAAGAATACCCCCTTTGCCGCCCAGTTGGCCGCCGACAGCGCGGCCAAGGCTGCGATGAATTTGGGGTTGCGCAAGATTACGGTTGAGGTTCGCGGACCGGGCGGCGGCCGCGACGGAGCGATCCGCGCGCTGGCGGCGTCCGGCCTGCAGATTATCACCATCCGCGACGTCACGCCGCTGCCGCATAACGGCTGCCGTCCTCCCAAGCGCCGCCGCGTGTAACGGCCGCGTGAATTCCTCGAATACGACTTGTTGTTGATCGAATAAGAAGGCCTATGGCTGTCAATCACAATCCCGTCTGTCGAATCTGCCGCCGCGAGGGGAAAAAGCTCTTTCTCAAGGGCGACCGTTGTGTGGGTGCGAAGTGTTCGTTCGAGAAGCGCGGCTATGCCCCGGGCATGCACGGGCGCAACCGGCGCGGCAAGATCTCGCAGTATGGAATTCAGCTTCGCGAGAAGCAGAAAATCCGCGAATCGTACGGGCTGCTCGAGCGGCAATTCCATCGTTTCTTCGGCGAAGCGCAGCGCCAGAGGGGCGTTACTGGCGAAAACCTGTTGGCGATGCTGGAAAGCCGACTGGACAACGTCATTTACCGGATCGGCTTCGCCGGTTCCCGCCGCCAGGCACGTCAGCTCGTCCGTCACCGTCATTTCCTCGTGAACGATCGGATCGTGGACATTCCGTCCTACATTCTCCGGCCTAATGACCGGATCCGGGTCCGCGAACGATCGAAGAAGTTGGGCGTGGTTCATGAAGCGATGCAGAAAGCTCGCGACGCGAAAATGATGCCCAATCTTCAGCTCGACAAGGCTCGCATGGAAGGTGTCTACCTGTCTGTGCCCAACCGCTCCGAGATTCCCATCGAAGCGAACGAGCAGCTGGTCGTCGAGCTCTATTCCCGGTAACCTTTTGCGAGGAGCTGCATGAACGGTTTGAACTTCCAGATGCCCGAGATGGTTGAGATTGACGAAACGACCCATACCGACACGTATGGGAAGTTCGTCATCCAGCCGCTCGAACGCGGCTATGGTGTCACCATCGGCAACAGCCTGCGTCGTGTACTCCTGTCGTCCCTGCAAGGAGCCGCCATTATTTCGATCAAGATTGACGGCGTGCTTCACGAGTTTTCCACGATCCCCGGCGTCACGGAAGACGTCACCGAAATCGTGCTGAATCTCAAGCAGGTGCGGTTCAAACTGCTGAACAAAAAGCCGGATAAAGTTGTGCTCCATCTGCGGGGACCGAAGGAATTCACGGCCCGCGATATCCAGATCGGCAACAACGATTTCGAAGTTCTCAATCCCGATCATCACATCGCCAGCCTTAACCGCGACGCGGAGATCAAGCTCGAGCTGCAGATCCGTAAAGGGCGCGGTTACATCCCGGCCGAGGAGAACCGTCCGGCCGACGCGCCGATCGGCACAATTCCGCTGGATTCCGTGTTCTCGCCGATCCGCAACGTGACCTACATGGTGGAAAACACCCGTGTCGGGCAGCGGATTGACTATGAAAAACTGACTTTGGAAATCTGGACCGACGGTTCGATCACTCCTGACGACGCGCTGACCTACGCCGCGCGAATCCTGCGGGATCATATTCAGCTCTTTATCAACTTTGACATCCGGCCGGAGAAGGAAGAAGAAGAGGATATTGACGAGGAGACGCTGCATGTGCGCAAGCTCCTTCGCAAGCCGGTCGAGGAATTGGAACTCTCCGTTCGTAGCGCCAACTGCCTGAAGGAAGCCCGCATCCGCACCATTGCCGACCTGGTCCGCCGCGAAGAACCCGAAATGCTGAAGTTCAAAAACTTCGGCCGCAAGTCTCTGGTCGAACTTACCGAAATCCTCAAGACCAAGGGACTGCAGTTCGGAATGGACGTGGATCGGTATCTTAACCCCGAGTACGAGAAGAAATGAGACACCTCAATCGAGGACGAAGTCTAAGCCGAAGTGCCAGCCATCGCAAGGCGTTGCTCGGCAACCTTGCGCAGGAGCTGTTTCAGAATAAGCGGATCCGCACGACCCTTACAAAGGCTCGTGAACTTCGGCCCTTTGCCGAGAAATTGGTCACGACTGCTAAGAAGGGGCACATTGCGGCGCGCAGGCGCGTTCTGCAATTCCTCTCGCGCAAGTCGGCTGTACGCACGCTGTTTGACGAGATCGCGCCCTCCTTTGCCGAGCGCAACGGCGGCTACACGCGGATCATCAAGCTCAGCCCGCGGGTGGGAGACAATGCTCCGCTGGCGATTATCGAGCTGGTCGGGTTTGAGGGCGTCAAACCGGTCACGGCAGCCTCCGACGCTAAGGCTGCCAAAAAGCCTGCGAAAACGAAAGTCGCCAAGCGGGAAAAGACCGGCGACGAAGGCGAAGCCAAGAAGGCCGCGAAACCTAAAACGGTCAGCAAGGCCAAGACCAAAACCGCCAGCCGCCGCAAGACCGGATAGTTGTTGCATTCCGTCAAAATCGTTGAAAGCCGCACCCCTTTGGATGTGGCTTTTTCGTTTGTTTATAAGGAATTGCTTTTCGGACTCTGTGTCGTTATATTTACGGAATAGTATAATTGTGTCCGCTCTGCGGTGACCTTCTGTGAACACAAGAATATTCATGTAAGTATTTGTATTATAAGTTCTTGAGAAGATCAACGAATCACCATGAAACGAACTTGATTTCCCAGCCATGACACATCTTGACATTCCTCGCACGCCCACCGGAGATTCAATCTCCTGTAAAGGGTGGATTCAAGAAGCCGCTTTGCGAATGCTGCTGAACAACCTCGATCCAGATGTGGCTGAAAATCGTGAAGAGCTGGTCGTCTATGGCGGTACCGGCCGCGCCGCCCGTTCCCGTGACGCGCTCTTTGCGATTCTAAGTGCGCTGCGTAAACTCGAAGGCGACGAAACCCTCCTTGTGCAGTCGGGCAAGCCGGTCGGCGTCGTGACGACGCACGCCGACGCGCCGCGAGTGTTGATCGCCAACTCGAATCTGGTTCCGCAATGGGCGACCTGGGACTATTTCCACGAGCTGGAGGCGAAAGGTCTCATCATGTACGGACAGATGACGGCCGGCTCGTGGATTTACATCGGCACGCAGGGAATTCTACAGGGCACCTATGAGACGTTCGCCGCGCTCGCCGCAAAGCATTTCGGCGGAACCCTCAATGGCCGATGGGTTCTTACCGGTGGACTGGGTGGAATGGGCGGCGCGCAGCCGATGTCGGTGACTCTGAACGGCGGCGCGGTTCTCATCGTCGAAGTGGATCCGGCCCGCATTCGCCGCCGTGTGGAAATCGGTTACTGTGACCGGCAGACGGCGAGTCTCGACGAAGCGCTTGCGTGGATTCACAATGCGACGGAAAAGGGTGAACCGCTCTCCGTCGGTCTGCTGGGCAACTGCGCCGACGTTCTGCCCGAGTTGCTGAAACGAAACGTGCTGCCCGATGTGGTGACCGATCAGACCTCCGCTCATGATGAACTCAACGGCTATGTTCCCCACGGACTATCCTTTGAGGATGCTTTGGCACTGCGCAAGCGGGATCCGAAGGAATACATTCAGCGCAGTACGAATTCGATGGTCGTTCATACGCGGGCAATGGTGGAGTTCCAGAAGCGCGGCGCGATCGTGTTCGACTACGGCAATAATCTGCGC
>JAQTRJ010000141.1 GCA_028711875.1 bacterium
CGCACGACGAAATTCCAGTGGATTACGTGACCAACGGCATCCATCTGCGGACGTGGATTTCCGATCACATGGCGGCGTTGTTCGATCGTTATCTGGGAACCGATTGGCGGCGCAGCCCCGATCATAAAGAGGTCTGGGCGGCGATCCGGGAGATTCCCGACGAGGAGTTGTGGGCGGCGCATGCGTGGGGACGCGAACGGCTGATCGCATTTGTGCGCGAGCGGCTGTCGCTGCAGCGTGCCCGCGCTACGGGAATCGAAATGGAATCCGTGGAATCCGAATCGCTCTTGGATCCCCATGTGCTCACGATCGGTTTCGCGCGTCGTTTCGCCACCTACAAGCGCGCCACGCTGCTGCTGCGCTATCCCGAACGTCTGCTGGCGCTGCTGCGCGATCCGAAGCGGCCGATTCAGCTTGTGTTCGCGGGTAAGGCGCATCCGCAGGACGACGCCGGGAAAGCGCTGATCCACGACGTCATCTATTTCGCCAAGTCACAGGGCGTCGCCCACCGGATGGTGTTTCTTGAGAACTACGACATGATGGTCGGGCGGAAGATGGTACAGGGAGTGGACGTTTGGTTGAATAATCCCCGCCGCCCGCTCGAAGCGTGCGGAACCAGCGGGATGAAAGTGCTCGGCAACGGTGGATTGAATCTCAGCGTACTCGACGGCTGGTGGGACGAAGCTTACGCGCCGAACGTAGGCTGGGCGATCGGGCAGGGACGAATCTGCGGCGACGACACGGTGCAGGATGAGCGCGACGCGCAGTCGCTTTATGACATGCTGGAGAAGCACATTGTCCCGCTCTTTTACACCTATGACGACGGCCAACTTCCACGGCGCTGGATCGCCCGCATGAAGGATTCGATCGCCGACTTGGTGCCGCGCTTCAACAGCGCGCGGATGGTCAAGGAATACTGTCAGGATTATTACGCCCCGGCGCTCGAACGGTGTCATCAATTGCAGGCGGACGGTTGCGCGGCGCTCCGGCAACTGGCCGAATGGAAGAACTGGGTGCGCGCAAACTGGGATTACGTGCGCATCGAGGCGCTGCCGCTGCCGCCGCTTCGGCGCGTATCGTCGGGCACGGAACTGGACGTGACGGCCACGGTCGAACTCGGCCGACTGACTTCGGGCGACGTGGAAGTCCACGTTTATTATGGCCCGCTGCATAGTGACGGAACCATCGCCTTCTCGGGATATCAGGCTATGGAACCGGACTCCCACGCCGACGGCAGCGTGTATCGGACGGTGGTGACTTTTCCCGAAACCGGCCGCTTCGGCTATACGGTGCGAGTGATTCCATATCATCCGCTGCTGGGAAATCCGCTTAAGATGGGACTGGCACACTGGGCCACAGTCCAGCCGTCATAGGTCATCGGACGCATCGCGATGGAATATGAAAGCGGCGGCTCGCTATGAGCCGCCGCTTTTTTATCCCGTACAGACGGAGTGTTATTGACGCGTGATCCGATCCGGAGTCACCACCAGCGTGGTCGGTGAGCGGTTGGGAACAGTGACCTGAATAATGTATTCACCTTCAGGATCGAGTTGATAGGAATTCCATTGAAAGGTATTGCTGACGGGAATCACGCCGTAGGTATTGCCCTGCGGATCCACGAGTTGGGATTTCAGATCGGCATAAGAAGCCGCCGCGGTCGGATAAGCGCCATAGTCGGTGGCATAAATCGCCAGCAGTTTACGCATCAGATCGAGATCGAATGTCGCGGCCGCCACCCGGCTTTTATCCTGCAGGTTCATATAGCGAATGACCGCCATCGAGCACAGGATTCCGATGATGACAATGGCGATAAGGAGTTCGACGAGGGTGAAGCCGCGATGCCGCTTGCGACGCATTCTGCCTCCAGAGTTGCCGGATTCCAATTACCGTCCGGTTTTCGCGCAAAATGAATACCAGCAAACCTATGAAGTACTTTTTGGGGGTGTTTTCTCTTCCTTTGGATTGTGAAAAACCCTTTTTAAACAATAAATTAGCAGTATTGAGATGCCTGTCCAACAGGCGATCATCAAAATCCATCCGCTTGTTTTCATCGGGTACCTCCCCGCACCCGCTTCATGGGGAATTTTCCCATGCGGTGAGCGCGATAGACTAAATACAGAAGAAGCAGAACGATGGCGAACAGCAGTCCGCGGGTAATCCCGATCATCCAAGCTTGGGTCGGGTCTGTAATTCTCTGCATGGTCGCCGTCGGCCACCAGTCCTGAATCCCCCAGAAGATCAAGAGCACGACCAGATATGTGGGTGTAACATATTTGATGATATGCTTGTAGATCCGGGGAACGCGGATCAAGGCTCCCTGATGCATTTCGCGAAAACCGCGATTGACCCCGATGAAAAACGCAAACAAAACGATCATAACCAGTGCCGAGACCACCGGGAGGACGCTGCCCGCCCAGAAGTCCATCTCATCCAGTGTACCCCAGCGCATGGTCGCCACGATAAATCCGGTAACGATCAGGTTGAGTCCAGCCACGAGCAGAATCGCCTTGACATGTCCGATATTCAGTTCGTCCTTGAGGAACGAAATCAGCGGCTGAATCAGCGACACAGATGACGTCACTCCGGCTAAAAAGAGCAAGAAGAACCAGAGGAAGCCCATGACTCCGCTCTCGCCCATTTGGGCGAAGACATAGGGCATGGTAATGAAGCCCAAACTAAACGCGCCGCTGTTGGCGATCTGCATGGCTCCCGCCGCTCCGAAAAAGGTGGCGGCAGCCACAATCGCGATGCTGCCGCCCAGAATGACCTCGGTGAATTCGTTGGCGGAGGCAGCGGTTAAGGCGGAGAGCGTCACGTCGTCCTTACGCCGCAGATAGCTGGCATAGGATAGGATTGCGCCCATGCCGACCGACAGCGTGAAAAAGATTTGCCCGGTGGCCTCGATCCAGACGCGCGCGTCGGCGAGCCGCGAGAGATCGAGATTCCACATGAATCCCAGTGCGTTGTTCACGTTCCATTCGGGATGGGCGGCGTTCGGAGTTCCGAGCGTGAGAACCCGGATGACCAGCGCAAAGGCACAGAGGAGAAGAAACGGGACACCGATTCGGGCCAGTGATTCGATGCCCTTGCGGATGCCCTTATAGATGACCCAATAATTGAGCGCGAAAACGAGCAGGAAGACCGCGATCGCCATCCACGGGCCGTTGAAATAGGCATTGGATTCGGCCCCCACGAAGCCATTTAGGAACTTATCCATTTCTCCCAGTCGAATCGCCTTGTTCCACGTTCCGGCGACTGCGAACAAGCTGAACGCGAGCGTCCAGCCCTCGATGAACACGTAGTAGAAGTTGATGGTCAGCGGGATAAAGATGGTGAGGACACCGAGGTATTTTGCCCACGGCCGCCCGCCCGTAAGTCGGTGATAAACCCCCGGCCCGCTACCGTGGGAATGCCGTCCGCCATAACGCCCCAGCGTCCATTCGACCCACGCCAGAGGGATTCCCAGGACCAGTAGCGCGATCAGATACGGGATCATGAAGGCGCCGCCACCATTGGCCGCCGCCCGGACGGGGAAGCGGAGGAAATTCCCCAGTCCGATCGCACTCCCGGCCACGGCGAGGATCACTCCGAACCGTGAACCCCATTGATCGCGGGCTTTTCGCTCAACAGGCTCTTTCATTGGATCTGGCACAAGTTACTCGGAGAACAGGTTCATGGTACGTTACGGCATGAAATGGAAAAATTCCAGCCCCTGCCGCGGAAATTACGTAAGGCGGTTGTCAAGAACAGGCTGCATTCAGGCTCCGGCATGCGTGCGATCGGTGAAATAACCGCAGTTTGTCTGATGGATGAAACCACAGGCCTCAAATAGCCGTCGGCTGGGCACATTGCCATTTTCAATCAAGGCTCCGATGACTAACGCACCTTGCTCGATTAGGCTCTGCCGGGCAGCCATGATTATCGCTTTGGCCAGACCGACTCGGCGGTGGTTGGGATCGGTTGCCAAGCGCTCGATCCAGCCTTTCCGTCCGTCATAGCTGATCAGAGCGGCTGCGGCAAGATCGTTTTCAACGAAACACCCCCAACCGCCGGGATGGACTGAACTTAAGTGACGGGACAGTCGGTCTTCACGGTCTCGTCCGCTTGGCTTATATGGGAGTTCCGCCCGCTCCCAGAGTCTATATAAACTTCTTGAATCGCATGGCGTAAGTGGCCGTAAAATGGAGCTATTGTCATGCTGGACGCTGGTTCCTGCCGAGCAAGTTCTCGGCATTTCCATAGACATCAGCCGCCCGGAGGTTTTGAGGCCGAAAGATTCATAGAGCCGGAGCGCATTGCTATTGGCGGAAGAGACGAGCAGCCAGAGTTCCGCGCATTTCTTCGCGACCGCTCGGTCCCGAGCAAAGTTTAAGAGCGCCCGGCCGATACCCTTTCCACGGAAACCTTCCCCGACCGTCAAGTCCCAAATCCACATCTCCGACCGGCGATTGAAAACATTGCGGATAGAATGCAACCAAATCTGCGCAGCGTACACGCCTTCGGGTGATTCCACAAAGTGAATCTCACTCTCGGAGGTGAAGGCATAGTCCCGGATGAAAGAGGAGAAATCCTGCCGAAATTTCTCGGGATGGGAATCAGGACGGCAGTGCATGAAGGCGCAGGTAGGCGCACCCATGTCCGTGAACTGGGCGAGCTGTGCGGAGGTAAACTCGCGCAGGCGAAAGCCGGGGAGTCCGGGTAGGTCGCTATTTTCTTGCATGGAAGGCTCGATTCGCGCCTCTCGAAATGGAGGAAGCCAATGGTTGGTGACGCTACATCCTGAAGAAGAAATCGTGGCTATTGATTATAAGTAGCTGCGTGGGAATGAGTACCGTTCGATTCAGAGAAACACGTGACTATTATAAGGAAGACCAAATGGTTAGAATAGGATGGAACACAGCACATATTCATTTCGTATATACAGGTACAGAATGGGAGGTGGTCAAAAACGGTGGTAAACGACTTAGGAGAAAAGCTGATGACACGTAAACTGTCTTTCGTTCTGGCGGCGGTCGCCGGAATCGCGGTCATGATGACCGGACTGGATGTTTATGCATGCGGCGGAAGCAAGTCCGCGTGCGGGACGAAGAGTAGCAGTGCTGCGAGCACCATGAAGGCGGATGGGGCCGGTCAATGTGCAACATCTGGTTCGTGGACGAGCAACATGTGCGGTTCGAAGGGCTATTACGGCGCGAATGTGTTTGAAATTCGCGATGGAAAGCAGTATGCCGTTTACGAGGGCAAGCAATTTCAGGTGACAGACAAGACTCCCTACACGCAAGTCGAGAATGCTCGCTACTATTTCGCGGACAAGGACTGCCAGATCAACTGCACGAAAACTCTGGGCGAAAAGGCTTCGATGATTGACCGGGAAGCGGTGAGCCTCGCCACGACCGAAGGCAACGTGGTGCGAATGGAGAATGGGCAGAAGATCGCTCGCTGTCCTGTGACAGGTCGCGAGTTCGCCGTCGGTCCCAAGACGGAGGCTAAGGTGATGGACGGCAAGAAGTTCTATCTGGCGTCTCTGGAAACGGCCCAAGTTGGGCGATAGGTCGGACTGAAACCGAATCCGATGCAGCCGCGAGGCATATTGCCTCGCGGCACTTTTTTTTGTATTGTTCTAAAGTTACGAATTTGGGGGTGTTGTGCAATAGGTATGGGGAAAAGGAAGAACAACCTAATGGCACAAGTCTGGCTTGACAAGATGGGGATGGTTGATTATATTTCGGTTTCGCCTGACAATGGCTTGGGCCTGTGGCGCAGTTGGGAGCGCGTCTGAATGGCATTCAGAAGGTCAGGGGTTCGAATCCCCTCAGGTCCACACAAGTAAATCAAAAATCAGAAATTAGAAATCAGAAACAGGGCTTTAGGCCTTTGATTTTGGTTTTCAGATTTCGGATTTTTCTTGCGGGAGTAACTCAGTGGTAGAGTTCCACGTTGCCTGAACGATGAAGCGGAAATATACAGTCATTATTGAGAAGGATGAGGGTGGGTGGCTGGTGTCGGAAGTCTTGGGGCTTGCCGGCTGTCACACGCAGGCCAAGAGCATGGATGAGCTTCTGAAAAGAACAGAAGAGGCTATTAGAGCTTATCTCGAAACCGATAAACCCGAAGTTTCCGAGGAGTTCATCGGCTTTCAGCAAATCGAGGTGTAACATTGGCA
>JAQTRJ010000142.1 GCA_028711875.1 bacterium
CTGCTTCCGGTCAAGTAGAATTCCGTGAGCCTTCAGTCCCGCCATAAATCGCGAATAAGACATCCCGTGCAGCCGGGCCGCCGCATTGATGCGTGTGATCCACAATCGGCGATAGTCGCGCTTCTTGCGATGCCGATCCTTGAACGAGCGCGCCCAGGCTTTTTCCACCGTTTCCGTGGCCGCCTTGATGAGCGTGCCGCGTCGGCCGATATAGCCTTTAGCCGCCTTGAATATTTTGTTGCGCCGCCGCCTGTCCGCGGGGCCGTTCGTTGCGCGTGGCATGTTCGATACCTTCCTGAATCAATCTCGTTCAATAACTATTTCGGTGACTTGGGAGCCACTCCCAACATTCGGCAGATCTGCCGGACGTTCGCGCTCTCCACCAGCGGGGCGCCCCGCAGATTGCGGCGGCGCTTCGCGCTCTTGTGAACCAGCATGTGCCGCTTAAACGCCTTATTGCGCTTGAGACGGCCGCTGCCGGTCAGACTGAATCTCTTGGCGGCGGACCGCCGGGTTTTCATTTTCGGCATGAATCTATGTCCTTTCTGAATCTCGTCGTCTACTTCTTCACCAAAATCATCGTCAGCATCCGCGGCCCTTCCATGCGCGGCGGAATCTCGACCTTGGCCACGTCGCCGAGTTCAGTGGCCACCAGTTCCAGCATCTTCATGCCGAATTCCTGATGGGTAATCATGCGTCCCCGAAACAGCACCGTCGCCTTGACCTTTGATCCCTCCTCAAGAAACTTCCGCGCCAGTTTGACCTTGGTCAAACGATCATGGTCGTCAATTGCCGGGGAAAACCGGATACCCTTAAGCGTCGTGGCTTGCTGCTTGCGGCGGGCCACGCGCTCCTTCTTGGCCTGATCGTATTTATACTTGCCGTAGTCCATAATCTTGACTACCGGCGGAGTCGCTGTCGGCGAAATCTCCACCAGGTCAAGACCGGCCTGCCGCGCCAAATCCAACGCCTCGGCGGATGGCATGAGACCAAGCTGTTTACCGTCATTCCCGATGCAGCGCACTTGCGGTTCGCGAATCCGCTCGTTGATGCGCGTGGGATCGGGTTTGGGAACGAATCTGGCTGATGGTCCTCTGATTGTTTCCTCTACTGTGAAACCTTGCTCTGGATTTCGTCCGTCAATCGCTGAACCACCTGCTCGGCGGTCAGCGAACCCATATCGCCCTCTTTCCGGCGACGCAGCGCCGCCGTCCCCGTTTCCGCTTCGCGTTTGCCGATGACCGCCATGTACGGTACCTTGTGCATTTCCGCGTCGCGAATTTTGAACCCGAGCTTCTCGTTGCGCACATCCACGTGAACTCGCAGACCGGCAGCGGTCAATTCACCGGCAAACACCTGCGCAAACGGAATCTGCTCTTCCGTAATCGGCAACATCCGGATCTGCTCCGGCGAGAGCCACAGCGGCAAATCGCCGGCGTAGTTCTCGATCAGGATGCCGATAAACCGCTCGAGCGACCCGAGCAGCGCGCGATGCAGCATCACCGGAGTGTGCCGCTCGCCGTCCGCCCCCACATATTCGAGTCCGAACCGGTCGGGCATCGAGAAATCGCACTGCACCGTGCCGCATTGCCACGTCCGCCCGATGGCGTCGCGAATATGGAAATCAATTTTCGGTCCGTAGAACGCGCCGTCGCCGGGATTGAGCTTATAGCTCACTCCCATCTTCTTCAACACGTTTTCAAGAGCGAACTCGCCGCGATCCCACATCTCGTCCGTGCCGACTCGATTCTCGGGACGCGTCGAGAGTTCGATCTGAAAATCCTCAAAACCGAAATCGCGGTACATCTCGATGATGAAGCGAACAACCTTTTCAGCCTCATCCTCAATCTGATCGGGAGTACAGAAAATGTGCGCGTCGTCCTGAGTGAACACCCGCACCCGGAACAGCCCGTGCAGCACGCCGCTCTTTTCGTAGCGATGGACCATCCCCAATTCGCAATACTTCAGCGGCAGATCGCGATAGGACACCTGTCCGGTCTGGAACACCAGCAGATGTCCGGGGCAGTTCATCGGCTTCAGCGCGTACATCTGCTTTTCCACTTCCGTGAAATACATATTTTCGCGGTAGTGGTCGTAGTGTCCCGAGCGGTGCCAGAGCTCCTCGTTCAGAACCAGCGGCGTGCGAATTTCCTGATATCCGGCCGCGCGATGTTTCTCTTTCCAGTAGCGGGAAATCTCGTCCCACACGATCACGCCGCGCGGATGGAAGAATACCGAGCCGGGCGCTTCCGCGTGAAAACTGAACAGATCAAGTTCGCGCCCCAGTTTTCGGTGATCGCGCCGCTTCGCTTCTTCGATGCGGTGCAGATGCTCGTCGAGTTGTTCCTTTGTCGGATAGGCCGTCGCATACAACCGCTGGAGCATCTTGTTGTGCTCGTCGCCCCGCCAATACGCGCCCGCCACCGACAGCAGCTTGAAATGCTTGATCCGTCCCGTCGTGTCCACGTGCGGGCCGCGGCAGAGGTCTATAAAACCTTCCTGCTCGTAGATCGTCAGCCCCTCTTCAAGCGTCTCGATCATCTCGAGCTTGTAGCTCTCGTTCAGTCGCTTGAATAGGGCAATCGCGTCGTCACGGCCCAGATCACGCCGCTTCAGCGGAAGATTTCGCTTCGAGATCTCGGCCATCTTCGCTTCGATGACCGGGAAATCTTCCTGCGTGAACACGTGTGGCGAGTCAATATCGTAGTAGAATCCTTCGGCAATCGCGGGACCGATAGCGAGCTGCGATTCCGGCCACAATCCCTTGATCGCGTGCGCCATGACGTGCGCCGCCGAGTGCCAGTAGACCAGCTTGCCCTCGGGATCGGCAAACGTTACAAACCGCAGTTCGCCGCCGTGTTCAAGCGGGCGATGCAGATCCCAGATTTGCCCGTCCAGCACCGCCGCGAGCACGCCGTTGGCACCCGCCTTCAGGTCTCCTAAGAGATCCTTCGGCTTGGTGCCCGCCGGAACGCGTTCGGTTTTACCGCCGATCTTGATTTCGATGTCACTCATGATTCGTGTGGGCGATACAAGATTCGAACTTGTGACCTCTTGCATGTCACGCAAGCGCTCTAACCAACTGAGCTAATCGCCCATTCAATCTCAGAATGTACGCCGAGCCGGGTTCAGCACAAAACAAATAGTCAAGAATGAAGAATGGCTCCGCGCATAACCCGGCCGGAACATACGCGAATGCCTAACTTCAAGATCGCTTCATGTCATTCTGAAAGCCGCTTTTTCTGTCTTGCGGCCTAAAGAATCTCTCTTCCCCCTCATGCCGACGGCTGTTCTTCTGGCACTCGGCACTCCGATCCGAGGCAAACAAAAAGCATGGCCGAGGGTTCCGGTCATGCCATGACTCGCGCACGCCACACAGGCGTGAGCTTCGGAACCGCGCTTCGTAGTGCCGGGAGCCGGACTCGAACCGGCACGGGGCTTTTGGCCCCTGGGGATTTTAAGTCCCCTGTGTCTACCATTTCACCACCCCGGCGGCGGAAAGCCGGGAAAGGATCGGCTGAGGCGCCGAGCGGACTCGAACCGCTGAATAGAGGTTTTGCAGACCTCCGCCTTAACCACTTGGCTACGGCGCCACGCACAAGGATGAAGGATGAGGGATGAAGGATGAATCTCGCCGGGCGCCTCGGCGCATCGCTCATCGCTTATCATTCATCGCTCTCTTCGAGCGGGAGACGGGATTCGAACCCGCGACAGCCACGTTGGCAACGTGGAACTCTACCACTGAGTTACTCCCGCAAAGAACATCAATAAAAACAACTCTTGTTAGTTTATTGAAAAACTGTTCTTAGGGCTTCAGTTTTCGGAGTATGCCTTCCCCAGAAGATTTCAATTCACGTAGTGAGGCAATTTTTCTGTCCTGGTCTCGTCGATGCTCTTCCTTCTCCGTGTCGGTGTTAGGTATTTTCCCAAGCAATTCTTGTGATTCTTTCGCGGTCGTCTTAAGAGTGCTGTAGAACGTCGTTATCTCTTGTCGAAGTGAATCATCCCTTATTAGATAGAGCTCGCCTCTCAGACGCTCATGAGATTCCCACAGTTCTCGAAATCTTTCGATGTGCACTATCATCATTTCGGACCGAGTGTTGAATATCTCGAGAATTAAGCCAACGTTATTAACTACGTTTCTAACCTCATCCGAAATCAATGTGCAGAATACCTTCTTCCGACGATTGTCCTCCATTCTGAGTTTGACAAGTTCCGTTAGTACTCCACCTCCAGTCGCCAGCATGCCACCAACAATAATCAAGAGGACATCGAAAAAGGGGGACGGGTCCGGCGCAATATTATTCATAAATAGTTGACTCCAGACACATGATTGTTCGAGTCAACTGCGTAACTTCCAAGCTTTACTTTAATGCCCATAGCAGAACAGAGAATTCTCGCAAGCTCCAAAGATCCTTCAGGAACAATGAGGTAGAAGGTGCCAGGAAGTCCAGCATACTCTTTCCACTGTCCTCGCGCTTCATCTTCCGTGACGGTTGCCTTAGTCTCTACCTCAATGACGAACTGCACGGATTTATCGCCCTTCGGAGTAAGGATAACATCGGGGAACTGACCACCGATGTGAGTATTCTTCTCCTGTCCAGGATTTGTATAGATGTCGTATTTCGCCCTGTCAAGCGTTTTCGCAATGAAGTCGATGACCTTATCATGAAGTGATTGGTCTGTGTCGATCCTCTTAGAAGTGACTGTTGGCACGATTCGGCTACTCTGTTCGGTTAGAGTCTTTCATCATAGAGTGACATATGCGCTCGACATAGCGGCTCTGATCTCGAATTAACAGACATTCAGAACAGAACGCTTCTAGAAAAACCGTGCAATCAATAGAGCTTCTCCATGCGGTGCTGGGGCA
Source organism: bacterium (assembly GCA_028711875.1). Classification (GTDB taxonomy): domain Bacteria; phylum Electryoneota; class RPQS01; order RPQS01; family RPQS01; genus JAHJDG01. Next base: position 4,871 of record JAQTRJ010000142.1, read on the forward strand.
AGTACGACTTCATAGCTCTATCGTCGTCGTCACGGCTGCAAGACTATCTCGCTTAAGGCAGAAGCCGACTGAATATAAGCTTGATGATAATATCTACTACCTTGGCCTTGATCTTGTCTAACTGAGCCAGCGTCTTCCCCGCGTTGGTGAGTGCATGCAGGCGAATTCCATCCTTCTTGGCTAGCAGCAGCCAGCCAAAATCGTCTCGCTTGAGATGCCCATTCAACAGTGCCCGGGACCAATTCTCGATGTCGGCCTTGACCTGCCGATAGAAAGACTTGGCATCGGACGCGATCTCGCCAGCAAATTCGGTGAATGCGGCTTTCACCTCGCGTTCAATCTCGTCTTCAATACCCGTGAGACGCTGAGTAATGTCGGACATCTCTCACCCCCTAGTCTTAGCTGTCTCTAGACTGAGAACCTCGTCAAAGTGCTTGCTGATCTCCGTCGCTGCGAGGGAGATGAATGTAGAATCCAAGCTACCTTCCTTTTCCCAACGCTGGAGCAAGCCGCCAAGCGAGTGCCCATTGGGGTTGGCAATGATCTCCCACTGCTGCACCGTCAGCTTGTTCTTGCAGCGCTGGCGCTCGTAAGACAATGTCTCGTCAATGTCGGCCTTCAGCGAAGTCACCTCAGCAGCGTGTTCGGAGTATGGCTCGGTCGCACGTTCCACAAGCGCAAGAGACTGCGCCTTTATTTCCCCCGCTGTAGTATATGCAACTTCATCGTAGTGCGCTATGGCCTGTAGCCAACAGCACCCTGCCAGTCCAATCACTAGCAGGATAGGCAGAAGAACCTTCGTCATTGCCGAAAAATTCTTCGCCCGATCATTCGATGTGCACATTGTCATGAGCCACTCCTCCCCTTGAATATGCTCTTCCCCAATAGACCAACCGACGTAGACCTACGCTCCATGAACATGACGGGATTCGAACCCGCGACAGCCACGTTGGCAACGTGGAACTCTACCACTGAGTTACTCCCGCAAAACAAAACTTCAAACCTAAACCTAAAAACGAATAGAAAAAAGTGTCGTATTTTGTCCGTTCTCGTGATCGCTTCTCTAATTCTTCGCCAAGAACTCCTCGCGTGTTACCCCGAGGTCTTTTCTAATGATCTTATTCAATAAACCCGGCCCGATTTCTTCCCCTGCGTGAACCGGGATGACCGTCTTCCTGCCGTCGGGATACCTTAAACCATATGGCTCCCGACTGTATGAACATGAATAAATCCGAACTTCTCTACTATCCGTGCAACATCTTTGCCGGTAAGTC
>JAQTRJ010000143.1 GCA_028711875.1 bacterium
GGGGACGGATCACATTGCCGTCAGCGTTCCCGTTGACACAGGAAACATTGACAGCCTGATCGAACAGATTCTCCGTATCGCGCCCGATCTCGTGCTTGTCGGTCCCGAAGCGCCACTGGTCCTCGGTGTGGCCAATAGATTGGACGCGCTCGGCGTTGCCTGCTTCGGTCCGACGTCCGCCGCCGCGCAAATCGAATCGTCCAAGTCATTTTCCAAGCGATTGATGCGCGCGTGCGAAATTCCCACCGCCGATTTCGAAGTCTTTTCCGATTTCGAGCGGCTGCGCAGCTACGTTCATAATCATCCGTCTCCAGCCGACTGGGTGGTGAAGGCAGACGGTTTGGCAGCGGGCAAAGGCGTGTACGTGTGCACGTCGGAAGCGGACGTGCTGCAGCGAGCGCACGATCTGATCGTCGAGCGACTCCACGGAGCCGCCGGCGCAACGGTCGTGATCGAGAGACGTTTGCGCGGCCGCGAAGTGTCCGCATTGTATTGGTGCGACGGAGAGCATTTCGCGCCGCTGCCGGGTGCGCAGGACTATAAACGAGCCGAGGACGGGGACGCCGGACCGAACACCGGCGGAATGGGTTCCTATTGCCCCGCCTCACACCTCACCACCGACCTTCAACACACGATTTCGCGTCACGTCATCGCGCCTCTGACAAAGGCGCTCCGCCGACAGGGTGCGCCCTATCGCGGATTGCTGTACGCGGGTTTGATGCTGACCGACGAGGGGCCGCAAGTTATCGAATTCAACTGTCGTTTCGGCGATCCGGAGACCCAGGCGATTCTGCCGGTTTGGGAGGGAGATTTTGCCCAAACGCTGTTCGCGTGCGCGCGCGGCAAGCTGAACCGCACCCAAACCACTTCCGCCCCACCGAACCGCTGCGCGGTGAGCGTCGTTCTGGCAGCCGAAGGATATCCCGGATCGTATCGCCAGGATATCCCTCTGGAAGAGATTGAGGATTCAGAGCGGCACGTGATTTTCCACGCTGGAACGAAGCGCGTTTCCGGACGTTTGTATAGTACCGGCGGGCGCGTCCTGAATGCCGTCGGAATCGGTTCAGATATCGTGAAAGCCCGTGAGAACGCCTATGAAGCGGCTCGTCGTCTTCAAGTTCAGGGACTTCGCCTCCGCTCGGATATAGCCGGGAGGTTCTGACATGTCCACGAACACCGTGAAAACGCTGTTGGGCGAAAGCAACGCCATGCGAACCCTGCGGGCTTTAATCGCGCAGGTGGCTCCCACCGATATTACCGTTCTGGTGATCGGCGAGAGCGGGACCGGCAAGGAGCTGGTCGCTCAGGCGATTCATGATCTCTCGCCGCGGCGCGGACATTTGCTGCTGTTCGTCAACTGCGGAGCGATTCCCGAGGGAATTTTCGAAAGTGAAATCTTTGGTCACGAGCGCGGCAGCTACACCGGGGCGGAACGACAGCGTCTCGGCTATTTCGAACAGGCTTCGGGCGGGACGCTTGTTCTCGACGAGATCGGCGAAATGCCGATCAGCGTGCAGGTCAAGCTGCTGCGAGTGATCGAACAGGGCGAACTCATGCGAGTCGGTTCCAGCCGGCCGATTCGCGTGGACGTGCGCATCATCGCCGCCACCAACGTGGACTTGACCGCCGCGACGGCGCGCGGAGATTTCCGCCATGATCTCTACTATCGTTTGAAAGCGGTGACGATTACGGTGCCGCCGCTTCGCGAGCGCACCGAGGATATTCCATTGCTCGTCGGGCATTTCGCGCGGGATTTCTGCCAGCGCAATAAAATTCCCGTTCCTGAGATTTCCGACGACGCGATGCATTTGCTGAAAGATCAGTATTGGAACGGCAACGTTCGCGAACTCCGGAACGTGATCGAGAGCGTCCTGACCCTGGAAGGGCGCGCGCCGACGCTTGCCGAAGCGCACTTTCGGCCGCATCTGCCGGCCGCTTCGAATACGACGCGGCTTCCGGTGCTGGTATCCCGCACCCCCGAAAGCCTGACGAACGAGTTGCTGCTGCGAACATTGTTGGATTTGCGGCGGGACGTCGGCGAGGTAAAATCTCTGCTGGTCTCGGCGATCGGCAGCGCACAGGGACCCCACGCTCCCGCCGAACCCACGCTGCTTCGCGATCTGGAGAAAGAGCAGATCCTTAAAGTGCTCGAAGAAAACGGCGGGAACCGCCGGAAAACCGCACATGATTTAGGAATTGGCGAGCGGACTCTCTATCGAAAGCTGAAGGACTATGAGATTCTGTAGTCTCCTGACGATTCTTCTGACGGTTGTCGGCGGATGCACGTATTCCTTTCGCGGACAGACCGCCGGAAGCATTAAGTCCATTTCCATTCCCGTATTCGAGAATGAGACGGCGGAGTTCGGCATCGCCGAGCGCGTTACGGACGAATTAGTGCGCGCCTTTCAGCGAGACGGCACTCTGCGGATCACCACGGCGGATCAGGCGGACGCGCTACTCGTCGGCCGCATCACGCGAATCGAAGATTTGCCCTATACCGCACGCGCGGACCAAACGGTGGAAGAGTATCGCTTCGCTCTGGGTTGCGCGGTCGAGTTGATCAACAACTCGTCCCAGCAGCCGATGTGGTCGCAGAGTTTTTCCCCGTGGGCGGTCTACACCTACACCGGGTCACTGGAAGCCCGGGATCAGGCCATCACCGAGACCGTCAGCAAGTTGCAGGAAGACCTGCTCAATCGAATCGTGGGAAGCTGGTAGATGAAACAGATCATTCTCGACGAATCGAATTTCGAAGCGACGGTAGACGAGACCGTATGCGCAGCCCAAGCGGGGGAGCTTCTGCTGTTTCCCACCGACACCGTGTACGGACTCGGCGGGAAAGCCTTCAGCCGACAGGTCCTGGACAAACTGCGGCAGATCAAACCGGAGCGGGAGCAGAAACCAACGGCTGTCCTTATTGACAACATCATTCGGATGAGCCAGTGCGCGAGCGACGTCCCCAGCCGACGAATCGTCGCGTTGACCGAAGCCTTTTGGCCCGGTCCGCTGACTCTGGTTTGGAAACTCTCGCAGGTGGTGCCTCAGGAATTTCATCCGCCGGACGATTCGCTGGGCTATCGCATGCCGAAGTCAGATTTTTTACTGGAGGTGCTCCGCCGTCTGGAAGCTCCGCTTTGGGCAACGAGCGCCAATCTTCCCGGTCATCCGCCGCCGAAGCTCTTCAGCGAGATTCATTCTTCGATCCTGGAAGCGAGCGACGTCGTCATTCAAGCCCGAACGTTGCTCAGCGGAAAATCCTCCACAGTTGTGGACGTCCGCGGGCGTGAGCCGATCCTGATTCGCGAATCGGGCATCCGCGAAGAAGACATCAAACGAGTATGGAGACACGCGTGATCTCGTTTCGGGCCATTTACCTCCTTGTCGGGTGGGCGGTCTTGACACTTTGTGTGATTCAGCCCGCTGTCGCTGATTCAGCGCATTTTATCACGACCAAAGAAGATTCTCTGCTTGCGGCTGACGCGTCCATTCCCGACTCTGCAGGCGCCGCTGCGGATAGTGCGACGCTGACAATTCCGGGATTCTTTCCCTGGGTGGGCGAGACGATGGATTACTATGTGGCGCTCGGAATCATTCCTGCCGGAAAAGCGCGACTGGCCGTTCTGGACACCGTATCTTTGGATGGTCATCTCACGCTTCATGCGATGTCCACCGCCCGCTCAGCCAGAGGCTATGATCTTATTTTCAAGGTTCGGGACACTGTGGAAACCTGGTTCGATGCCGACACGATCTACGCGCTGCAATCGCGCAAAAAACTGCAGGAAGGCCGCTATCGAGACGAGAAGTATGTCGAATTCTCGCCGTCCGACAGTATCGTTCGCTGGTGGGATGATGGAGTGCGGAAGCCTGACTTGTTTGTGCCTCCGCGCGTGCAGGATGTTCTCTCGGCGGGCTTTTTCGCCCGCACACTGCCGTTGGAAGTTGGAGACACACTCAGTATTCCAACGCACGACGTGAAAAAGACCTACGATTTACTGGTTATCGTTCATGCCCGAGAATTTGTGGAGACACTGGCCGGAACATATGACGCCTTCAAAGTCGAGCCGGTATTGCGCAGCGGCGGTTTGTTCAAGAAGGAGAAAGGCGCGCGCGTGTTCGTCTGGGTCACCGCCGACGAGCGGCGCATTCTGGTGAAAATGGAATCGCGAGTGTCATTCGGTATCATCACCGCCGAACTCGAGTCCTATACGCCGCCCACTATGAATCCGTAGCACGAAATCAGATCTGCCGAACGATCCGCGAAAGTCATTATGCACCAGACCTGTGCGGAGTAAAATCCGATCCGGTTGCGGATCGCATCGTCACGATGGATCATCGCCTGCTCGCCGACCTCACAACAATTCGAGAAACGTACCCAAAAAAGACCGGCGGTGCCACGCCGGTCTTTTCTTATCGGATGATCCGACTGAAAATCATCAGTGAATCATGGACGTCATGCGCGACCATCGAATCAAGTCGTAGAATCGGTGGATCGGCACCTCCTTGTTATAGCTGAGATAGATGACGAGGGCTTTGCCGATGACGTCTTCTTTCTTTAAATATCCCCAATAGCGCGAGTCAGCCGAATTGTCTCGATTGTCGCCCATGACGAAATAACATCCCTCCGGGACTGTGACCGGGCCATAATAATCACGATTCCACGGGGAACCCGGGGGCGCGAAGATGCCGCGTTCCCTGACATTTGGCGGATAGGGATGCGGATTCGTGTGTTTGGCGTGGGGCGGATCGGGGAAAAGACGTCCGTCCACATACAGTTCTTTGCCACGAACTTCCACGCTTTGACCCGGACCGGCCACACATCGTTTGATATAGTTCAGGCTCCGATCCAACGGATAGCGAAAGACGATTATGTCGCCGGATTTCACATCGCGCGAACCCGGCAGTCGGGTCCAGGGAATATGGAAGCCGAACTTGGTGAAGGGAATTCCGATCCAATCCGGCGTTCGGATTCCATAAACGAACTTGTTGACCAGCAGGAAATCTCCGACCAGCAGCGTGTCTTCCATGGAACCGGTGGGGATACGAAACGCCTCCACCGTGGTTACGCGGATGAAAAACACCATGACGATCAGCGTGAGAATGAATTCCGTCCATTCGCGGAGCACGCTCTTGCGCGGCACTTTTTCTGCGGACGAAGTGGTTGTCCGCTCGCGATTCGTTTCGATCTTGGGTGGCACTCCCGATTCCCTTTTCTGTACGTGCAGTTGCGAAAAACTCTACTCGGCTTTAAGGATCGCCAAAAACGCTTCCTGCGGAATCTCCACGTTTCCAACCGCCTTCATCCGGCGCTTTCCGGCCTTTTGCTTCTCCAAGAGCTTTTTCTTTCTCGACACATCGCCGCCATAGCATTTCGCCAGAACGTTTTTTCGCAGCGCCTTCACGGTGGAGCGCGCGATAATCCGCGAATTCAGGCTCGCCTGAATCGCCACATCGAACAACTGACGGGGAATCAGCTTCGCGAGTCGGTCGCAAACCCGCCTCCCCCACTGATAGGCTTTGTCCTGATGCACGATGACGGACAGCGCGTCCACCACTTCTCCATTGACCAGAATGTCCAGTTTCGTCAGATTGCTGGGACGATAATCGCTCAACTCATAGTCGAACGAGGCATACCCGCGCGACACGCTCTTCAGCTTGTCATAGAAGTCGAAGATGATTTCAGCCAACGGGAATTCATAGTGTAGATTGGCGCGAGTGGCATCTATGTATTCGGTGTTCACATGCACGCCGCGCTCGTCCACGGCAATCTGCATGATCGGTCCAATGAATTCCTCGGGTGTGATAATCGATGCGCGAATGATCGGTTCCTCGAGATGCTCCATCTCGGTCGGCGAAGGAAGCAACACCGGGTTGTCTACGAGCTTGACCGTTCCGTCGTTCAGCACCGCGCGATATTCGACCGACGGAATCGTGCATACGAGATCGAGATGATACTCGCGCTCCAAGCGTTCCTGCACAATTTCCAGATGCAGCAAGCCGAGAAATCCGACCCGGAATCCGAATCCCAGAGCGATGGACGTTTCCGCCTCATACTGTAAAGCGGAATCGTTCAATCGCAGTTTGGCGAGAGAGTCGCGAAGCAATTCGTAGTCGTTGGTATCCGCGGGATAGAAGCCGGC
>JAQTRJ010000144.1 GCA_028711875.1 bacterium
GAAAATCGCCTCTGATATTTTTGGGATACGCTCTGGAACTTGTCTCAAAAACATCCGAGGGATAAGTTCTCGGCGAGGCTCTAACCCCCCTTCATCCCCCCTTAGCATAAGGGGGGAAAGTGGGGGGTAGCTTTTCCGTTACCACGATACCGCGGAAAATCGCCTCTGATATTTTTGGGATACGCTCTAGCGTCGGTCTCCGACCGTCGAACCATTCCGGGCACGCGGGGACGCGTGTCCGGAATCTCAGTTCAACCGTTCAGCATTTTATTCAAAGTACCCGAGCAGCGTTTTTAATGTCTCCAGCCGATACCCGGCGATCGCGCTGAGATCCTCGATCAGCGTGAAATGGCGGTGCGCCTCCGCCGCCTGCCGTCCGCGCTCGGCGCGCGTCAGCTTCGCGTTCAGCAGCAGACTCACGATCCGCATCACGAACAAAGTGTTCAGCAGCGTGTCGAAACTCTCGCGGTGATACCAGACCACGCCGCCGTACTCGTTGCCGCCGATCACCCGCTGCGCCGCGCCGTCGTTCAGCATGGCGATCGCCTCGCGATAACGCGGCGGCGCGGAAAACGTCGCGGCGAGTCGCCGGTGTTTCGTCAGCGCGCGCACGAGTTCCACTTCGCACCAGACCTGCGCTTCGCCGGCTCCGCACGCCCGCAGCGTGTCCGACAGCGCGTCCGCGAGCAGCCAGTCGTCGAGCGCGTCGGCGGCGATCCGGTCGCCGTCCTTCATGTGCAGCCGCGCCTCCGCCCACAGCGTGAGCCAGCCGCCCAGAATTCGCCAGAACGGTTCCGACAGCGCCCGGCGCGCGGGCACGGCGCGCAGCAGCCGCTGCCGCGCCTGCACCGACTCGCGCGTCCGTCCCCAGGCGATCCAGCGCGCGGACACCGGCAAATGGAGCAGCGCGTAGGCCGCCGCCTGCACGTCCGCCTGCGCCCCCGCCACCGCGCGGTTGCCCTGACCGAAATGCTTGGCCTGTTCCAGAAACGCGCGCGACCGGGCCGCGAACTCGGCCGCCGCGCCCGCCGCGTCGCTCGCGCGCGCGCCGGCGTGCGGGGACGGTGGTGCGGTCTCCTCGATCAGCGCGCGCAGATGATCGGCCGACGCGAACGCGCGGAACGCGGCGATCAGCGGTCCGAAATGCACGCGCTTGAATTCGTGATCGAGCGACGGCACGCCGCGTCCGCCGAGCGATTCGCACAAGCGCGACCAGCGCCGTTCGGCGTCGTCCCGAATTTCCCGGAACTCGGTGAACACCTGATATTGATAGGCGCGCAGCGACACGTGCAGTCCGCGCGCGCACAGATCGCTCCCGCGGCGCAGATATTCCAACCCGGTGGCGCGGTCTTTCAGAACGTAAAAGAGTCCGTCGTCGCCGCGCAGTCCCAGTCCGTCCGCGAGCGTGCGCCGCACGAGAGTTCGCGCATTGCCGTCGGAAATGGAGAACGCGGCCGAGGTCTGAATGGAGCCGCTCGTCTCCGCCCACTTGTTGTGATAGACGATGAGCGCCCGCGCCGCGCCCGCGCCGTTCGAGAACGCGAACACGTTTTCGTCGGTGCCGCCCGCGTCGCGCTGCACGTCGTAGAGCAGAAAATGGTCCGCGCCGCTGAACAAGTGCCGCTGCCTGAGGAGCGGAAAAATCTCGCGCTCGTGCCGCCGCACCAAGTCCTCGTCGGGCTGCTCGTCGTAATAGGCGCGCTGATATTCGTGGCCGTATTTTTCGGTGAGGCCTTCGACCTGTCCGTGGCCGAACATCGGCAGGCCCGGCATCGTCGCCATCATCAGGCACACGCCGATATATTTGTCGCCCTTGCCGAACTGCGCGACCGCCGTCTCCTCGTCGGGATTGTTCATAAAGTTGACGAACCGCTGGAGCACGCGCGGATCGAATTCGAGCACGTTCTTGAGCACGCTCCGGTACTTCGCGTTCTCTTCGAGCTTGAGCATGTTCATGAACGCGCTGTTGTAGACGCGGTGCATGCCCAGCGTCCGCACGAAGTAGCCTTCAAGCAGCCAGAACGCTTCCGCGAGCAAGAGCGTGTCGGGCGCTTCGGCGGCCACGCGATCCACCACCTCCCGCCAGAATTCGTTCGGCATCCGCTGGTCGAAGTCCGCGCGCGACAGGCCGGCGATCGCCCGCGACGGAATCGCCCCGCCCGTGCCCGGCTCGGGAAACCACAGCCGCTGATAGTGTTTTTTCGTCAGCGTCATGGCCGCGTCGAAGCGCAGGATCGGCGTCATCCGCGCCACGTGCAGAATCAGTTGAATGACCGCCTCGCGCACGTCCCCCTGAAGAAAATCGAGCTGCGCCGTGTCGTTCCACGGCATCGAAGTTCCGTCGTTGCCGTGATACATGTAGCGCACTTCGCCCGTGCGATTGTCCACGCGCTGAAAGACCACGGCCGCGTCGCGCTCCGACCAGTAGCCGTCCTCGATTCGCAGTTGAAAACTCGGATCGCCCGACAGATCGGGGCCGGTGAACCGGTACGCGCCGTAGGGCGGATGCTCGGACTGAATGAACCAGCCGGGATGCTCGCGCGTCCAGCGCGAATCGAGTCCCATGTGATTGGGAACCAAATCCGACGCGAGACGAATACCGCGCTGCAGCGCGCGGTCGCGCAGATTGGCCAGCGCGTCGTCGCCGCCGAGATCGCCCGACACGCGATAGTCCCACAGCGAATAGGCCGACGCGACGGCGTCCAGATTCCCGCGCAGGTTTTTGATTTTACGCGACGCTTCGCTGCGCTCCCAGAGGCCGATCAGCCACAAGCCGGTGAAGCCCCAGCCGGCCAGACGATCCAGTTCCTCGTCGGGAATCTCGTCGAGGCGGCGGATTCTTCGTCCGTAGCGGCGCGACAGTTGATCGAGCCACACGTACACGCTTTTCGCGAGCAGGACGACGCGCGGCATCCAGTCGGTGTCGGCGCTGAACCGTTCCGCTTCGCCGTACGCGCCCTCGAACATGGCCCGCGACGCGAGCCGCCGCAGATAGTCCGCGTCGGGCGCGAACGTGCCGCCCGGCGTCCACGCGCCTTTTTCCTCTTCGCGCACGACGTCCTCGGCGACCAGCAGCGCGTGCAGGAGTTCGGGCGTCAGCAACTCGGCCCACTGCCTGCGGATGAATTCGAGCTGGCCGCGCAGCGAGTCGGGAGAGTTTTTCATCGGCGCGGCCAGCAGCTCGAACAGCGACTGTCCCTTCGGCCCGAACTTCGGCATCTGCGCGAAGAATTTTTCGAGTTCGGCGATCCGCCGCAGATAATCGTCGCGCGCCGGCAGGTCGCGGTCGTCGTAGAGCGGACGGGTGGTTTGCGCGGCGGGATTGGCGTTGGCGAGGTACACGAGCATCATCTGCTCGATCAGCGCGTGCCGTCCGGGAATTTCGCCCAATCGCTGCTCGAGAAATTCGCGCAGCTCGCGCTCGCCGCGAAACACCGGAATCGGCGTGTAGAACGCGCCGAACCGCTGCACGGACTCCGCGACCTTCGGCTCGGGCGGCCGCTCGGAAAGCCACTGTTCCGCTTTCTCGAACACGTCGCGTTCGCGTTCGCGGCGATAGCGATCCACGACCACGTGCAGAATGTGCTGCAGGAGCACGAGCGCGTACAGGTGTCCCGGTTTCGCGCCTTTCCCCTCGGGCGCGAGCCGCGCGTTCATCCGCGCCGCGAGTTCCTGCACGGTCAGCGCGTCGGGAGTGCGGATGCCGCCGTCGTCCTTCAGCAGGTCGCGGTCGAACGAGCACCGTTCGCGCGCGTTCCGCGAGAGATGAAATTCGAGCGGCGTCGTCGGATCGGATGATGATTGCTTCGGTTCAGCCATTTTCTATTTCCCCACCTCGTGTGGGGATGACCGAGATGTATTATCTCGTAGGGGCGGGTTAAGGTATTCCGCAACCCGTCCGTTCCCGCAAAACGTTCATTTCGTAGGGGCGGGTCAAGGTACTCCGCAACCCGTCCGTCATCGCAAAACGTTTATTTCGTAGGGGCGGGTCAAGGTACTCCGCAACCCGTCCGTCATCGCAAAACGTTTATTTCGTAGGGGCGGGTTAAGGTACTCCACAACCCGTCCGTCATCTACAGTTGGCTGGGATTCTCGCGATCGAGTTCCCATTTCAATGGATTCTGCCGGATGTACTGACGCGTATTGAAAAGGTCCTCCTCGTTGCGAATCACATGCTCGTGAAAGCCGCGTTGCCAAACGGGATGTCCCGGCGTTCGTCGTGCGCGGTTGACCGCCTTGGCCGAAGTCGTTTTGAAATGCCGAATGATTTCAGAGAGTGATGCAGAGGCGCGGTCGGGTTGCGCTTCGCTTAACCCGCCCCTACTGGAGGAGACTGACGGAGCGATGTTCGATGGTTCATCCTGGAGGAACAGAATGGCATGGATGTGGTTGGGCATGACAACGAACTCATCCAGTTCAACGCGTGGGTACGTTTCAGGCAGTGCGCGCCAAACTTGCTGAGCTATCTTGCCCCAATCTGACAGGATACTCGTACCGCTTTCTATGTTTCCCAAAAGGCTTTGTTTGTCTTTCGTGCATACCGTAATGAAATAACCCCCTGCGCGCGAATAATCATAGTCTGACAGGCGAAGGCGCTTGCGCTGTGGATAATCCGTTGTCATGTCACAATAATTTTCGTGGGGGCGGGTTAAGGTACTCCGCAACCCGTCCGTTACCGCAAGACGTTTATTTCGTAGGGGCGGGTTAAGGTACTCCGCAACCCGTCCGTTCCCGCAAGACGTTCATTTCGCAGGGGAGGGTTAAGGTACTCCGCAACCCGTCCGTTACCGCAAGACGTTTATTTCGTAGGGGCGGGTTAAGGTATTCCGCAACCCGTCCGTTACCGCAAGACGTTCATTTCGCAGGGGCGGGTTAAGGTACTCCGCAACCCGTCCGTTCCCGCAAGACGTTCGTTTCGTAGGGGCGGGTTAAGGTATTCCGCAACCCGTCCGTCTTCAGAACCTCACTGCCATCCCCACGCCGGGTACGACGCGTTTTTCGTTCGCGGGCAGCAGCGCGAGGTGCGGCTGAATCTCGAACGAATGATGCGAGACATTGCCGGGCACGGGTTCCACAGTCGAAAGCGCGAGGGTAAAGCCGCTCAGCGCTCCGAGCGGGCCAAGAATCGCGGTCGCGCGCCAGCTCTCGGTCGGCGCGGCGATTCCCAAGCCAAGCAGCGCGCCGCCTACGGTTCCCGCCAAAGCCAGACGGCTGTCGCTCGCGGAATAATCCACCTTTCGTACCAGCCGCGCGCCAATCGCCGTTCCGACGAGCAAACCGGCGTCGCCCGCGATGTAATAGGCGGCTTCGTCGTCCACCTCGGACGCCAGAAGCAGCGAGATCGGAATCGCCGCGCCGATCAAACCGGACGTTCCGATGATTCCCGCGTCGCCCACCGAGTATTTCCCCGAGCGGCCGAGTCCGTTTCCCGCCAGCATTCCCGCCGCCGCGCCGCCGAGAATCGTCGCGGCCGCTTCGCGTTCCCAGCCGTCCTCAAAGTTGTCCATCATCCCGGCTACGCCCACGCCGAAGATCGTGCCGATGCTCCCGCCGCGTCCGATCATCGCCGCGCGCCCCGCCGTCATCGAAGGCCGCGAGGCCACGGCGAGTCCGGCGATTGCTTCCGAGAGTCCGCCGACGATTCCCGCGCCGATCAGCCCGCGTTCGTTGTCGTCCCTGTTATAGTCATCGCCCGCCGCGAGCAGATAGAGCAGCATGCCGTGAAGAATCCCGTGATGCAGTCCGTGTCCCCAGAGAATCGCGTCCGCTTCGCTGATCCGTCCCCGCGACGTAAACATCAGCGGGGCCAGACAGCCCAGCGCGGCGACGGTGAATACTGTGGAACCTGCGGTTGTCTCCTCCATGTCGGCGGCGACGGGAATGGCCCACGAGTAGAATCCCCACGCGGCGGTGCTGGTCGCCCGCACCAGCGCCCAGCGTCCGCTGCGGTCTTTTCCCGCCGTCGGAGCCAGCGCGAAAATCCGTTCGCTGATGAGCGCGCGCAAGCTGTCCACCTGAATCGCGGTCAGCGCGATCCGCTCCCGCGTGACGCGCTCGCCGCTCTGCATCAGCACGTCCAGCGAAAAGCCGCCGTCCGTTTCCAGAAACAGCCGCGCTTCGCAGAAATTTTCGT
>JAQTRJ010000145.1 GCA_028711875.1 bacterium
CGGAAACCGCGCCCGAGCAGGACGTCGAACGCGTGCGCGCGGAGGCCGCCGAGTGGCAGGATAAATATCTGCGCAAGCTGGCCGAGTTCGACAACTACCGCAAGCGCACGCGGCAGGAATCGGAAATGCTCGGTCAGCTCATCGCCGAAACCATCATCGCCGCGCTGCTGCCGATCATGGACGATTTCGACCGCATGATCCAGGGCATTCTCGACGCGGAAAATCCCTACCGCAAGGGCGTCGAGATGATCCGCGACAAGCTCAAAGCGTTTTTCGAATCGCGCGGAGTCTCGAAGTGCGAGTGCGTCGGTCAGCCGTTCGATCCCAATGAACACGACGCGCTGATGACGCGCGCCACTCCCGACTTCCCGCCGCACACCGTGCTCGAAGTGATCCGTCCCGGCTACCGCATGGGCGACCGCGTCATTCGTCATGCGCAGGTCATCGTTTCGGCGGAGACGGAGCAGGTCGAATGAGCACAATCAAGCTGGATCGAAGAAAACGTATCTTGACTTCGATCATGTGTTCGTTTTGAACAACTCAAAGACTGATCACCGGATTCACGCGAAAGCGCGCCCTCGTGAATATCGAGCAGTTTAGAACGCAATTCTATCTCTTGCGCGAGCAAGGTTTCGTGAAATCTCGTCGTAAGGGGCCAACTGGAGTGGGCAAGACTCTGGAAGATCATCTTGGACTGACCGAGAACAATATTGCTTTGCCTGATCTGCCGTTCGCCGAGCTGAAAGCGCATCGTGCAAACTCGTCCAGCATGATTACATTGTTCACTTTCAACAAGAAGGCATGGCAGATGGATCCACTCGAGGCGGTACGTAAGTATGGAACGCTTGATCCAAAGGGTAGGTGTGGACTATATTTTACTATGAGCGGGACACCCAACTCGACGGGGCTATTCGTGCGATTCGAGCCCAAGTCGGTGGACTTGAGGCATATGGAGGGAGCGCTTATCGCCTCATGGAACCTTGCCGACTTAGCAGAGCGCTTTGCAGAGAAGTTTCCGGCAATGATTCTCGTTACGGCAGAAGTGGAGGAACGTGGAGGGGCTGAATACTTCCATTTTGTGCGGGCTCAGTTGCTCACCGGAGTCAGCGAGATAACGCTTAGCCAGCAGTTTAGGGCTGGGAATATCCTGTTGGATTTACGCCTTCATGATAAGGGAACTCATGCACGCAATCACGGGACAGGTTTCCGTACCTATGAAAAGCGCTTACCCCAACTCTTCACACGAGTGGAGGAGATTTGAGTACGCTGTCGCTTTTTGAAATGCGCCCGCGCAAAGCCGTGGACGATTGGACATTCCGTGGAGCCAACACCCGCTATTTCACCCACGCATACCATGACTATCCCGCACGGATGATCCCTCAGATCGCCGATAGACTACTTCGGGAATACGCTCCATCTGCACGAAGTTTATTCGATCCCTATTGTGGAACGGGCACGACCCTTGTTGAGGGGCTTCTACATGGAATGGAGACTTACGGTACAGATTTGAATCCACTAGCCCGGTTATTGGCGTCAGCCAAGACAACATATATTGACGAAAGAACACTCGATTCATCTCTTCGAAAATTCATGGAATTTTCCATGGAGACGCATAGTGAGGACTTGGAGCTCCCGCCTTGGCTTGATGAGGACCGTGTACGGTTCTGGTTCAAGCCGAGGGCAGTTGTCGACCTGAGGAGAGTATACTCATTTATTGAGCATATCGAAGACAAGCCCACAGAACTATTTTTCTTGACCGCGTTCAGTGAGACAATTAGAGAATGCTCCAATACGCGGCCAGGGGAATTCAAACTATTTCGCCGACCGAAAGAAGAGCTTGACAGATACACCCCGGATGTTTTTGGAACTATGATGACGAAGTTGGGACGCAATCGCGAAGCGTATGGTGATATGCTGGGCTTCATGGGACCAAAATCAAATTGGAAACCAAGTCATATTTTCGATTTTGATACTGTTTCGGGCATTCCGACGGATGCGTTGGGGAGGGGGCTTGTTGATGTTGTCATCACCTCGCCACCTTATGGCGACTCACGCACGACCGTTGCCTATGGCCAGTTCTCGCGCTTGTCATCAGAGTGGCTGGCCTTCCCGGAAGCACGTCGAGTGGACAGCATGCTGCTGGGGGGACATCGCCTGCGCTCTATGCCGGTCTTTTCTTCCGAGAAACTGAACGGTGCTCTCTCAATAATCGCAGCGCGAGACAAACAGCGCGCCCTTGAGATTTCTGCCTTCTACCAAGACTTGGAAAAATCAATCAAAAACGTTGCGGCAGTTGTGCGGTCAGGCGGAGTGGTCTGCTACGTTGTGGCAAACAGGCGAGTCAGGTCCGTGGATCTGCCTACGGATGAAAACGTGGTTGTCTTTTTCCGGGAATGTGGATTCCGACATGTTGCCACGTTGCGGCGCGAAATTCCCAATAAGAGAATGCCGTCACGAAATAGTCCGACCAACGAGTCTGGAGCTACCGACACCACGATGGTTCGTGAGAATATTATTGTGATGCAAAAAGAATGACGGCGAGCAGGGATTAGAAGAAGGCGGGTATGTCCACCAAACGCGATTACTACGAAGTTTTGGGTGTCAGCCGCGACGCCGATACGGAAGAGATCAAGAAGGCGTATCGCAAACTGGCCATGCAGTATCACCCCGACCGCAACAAGGGCGACGCCGCCGCCGAAGAGAAATTCAAGGAGGTCGGCGAAGCTTACGCCGTGCTCTCCGATACGGACAAGCGCGCGCGCTACGACCGCTTCGGTCACGCCGGAGCGGGCGCGGGAGCCACGGGCGCGCCGGGCGGCGGCTTCGGCGGCTTCGAGTTCGATCTCTCCGACGCGCTGCGGCAGTTCATGGAAGGCGGATTTTTCGGCGGCGGCATGTTCGGCGGCCGGCAGCAGTCGGGGCCGATGCGCGTTCGCGGCAACGATCTGCAAATGAAACTCGCGCTCACGCTGGAAGAGATCGCCGAGGGCGTTCAGAAAAAAATCAAGGTCAAGCGCTACGCTCCGTGCGCGGAATGCGGCGGCAGCGGCGCGCGCAAAGGCACGACCAAGAAAAGCTGCCCGACCTGTCACGGCACCGGACAAGTGCGGCAGGTGTCGCGCTCGTTTCTCGGACAATTCGTCAGCGTTCAACCCTGCCCGCAGTGCCGCGGCGAAGGGCAAATCATTTCCGATCCCTGCCCCGCCTGCAAGGGCGAAGGCCGCGAGCGTTCGGAGGGCGTGGTGTCGGTGGACATTCCGGCGGGCGTCTCGGCGGGACAATACCTGACGCTGCGCGGCGAAGGCAACGCCGGACCGCACGGCGGCCCCTCCGGCGATCTGATCGTGCTGATTGACGAAACCCCTCACGATTATTTCACGCGCGACGGCGACGACATCGTCTATACGCTGGCGCTGACCATTCCGCAGCTCGCGCTCGGCGACGACGTGGAAGTCCCGACTCTGACGGGCCGCGCGCGATTGAAAATTGATCCCGGCACCGAACCCGGCCGCGTGCTGCGCATGCGCGGCAAGGGCTTGAAGTCGCTGCATAGCTATGGCACGGGAGATGAACTGGTGGAAATCCGTCTGCAGGTTCCCAAGAAACTCTCGGCCCGCGAGCGCGCGCTTCTGAATGAACTGAAGGAGTCGGAGAATTTCCGCGCGGCTTCGGCGGACAAGGGCTTCTTCAAGCGCGCTAAATCGGCGTAGACAACATGACCGATAAATTCGGCTTGCGCAGGGATACGCTGCTCTGGCTGCTCGGAATCGCTTTCGTCTTTGGCCTCGGTGCAAACGCGGTGCAGGAGATCCGCCACCGCGCGCTGCGCTATCCGAACCTTGTGGCCGCCGATGGCGAGGAAGCGCGCGCACTGAAGCAAACGGCCGATTCGATCATGGCGCTGCGCGTCGCGAAGGCGAATGAACCGGTGCGCATCAACAGCGCCGAAGCCGCGGATTTCGCGCGGCTCGACGGCATCGGCGAGGTTCTGTCCGCGCGGATCGTCGCCTATCGCGAGCAGCACGGGCCGTTTCGCTCGGTGGACGAACTCGACAACGTTTCCGGCATCGGTCCCAAGCGTCTCGAAGCGATCCGTGCGCGCTGCGTCGTGGATTCGATCTAATCGCCGAGCCGCGCGTCTCATTAGAATCGCCGAGCCGGGCGTCCTCGCCCGGCCGGAACACCCGCGGCGACCAACCTTCCGGAGGAGTCATCATGGCGGTTCGGCTGTCATCAGGTTCGCACAAGAACAGCCGGAAGGAAACGCTGCGCCCGACCGCCGCGCGCACGCTCGAAGCGGTGTTCGATCTGCTCGCGGGCGAAGTGGAAGGCCGCCGCGCGCTCGATCTGTTCGCGGGCGTCGGTTCCTACGGGATCATGGCGCTCCGCCGCGGAGCCGTGTTTGCCGCGCTGGTGGACAAATCGCATTCCGCCGCGCGCCGCATGGAGAAGGCGATCCTGCAGTTTCATCTTGAAGAGAGCGCGGAACTCTTTCAGGAAGACGTCTTTCATTTTATTCACAAAACGGAGCGCTGGAGCGATCCGTTCGATCTGATTTTTTGCGATCCTCCCTACGGGGAGATTCCCATGATTCGCATCGTGGACGAACTGCTTGACGCGGGGCTGCTCGCGCACGGCGGAAGTCTGATCTTCGAGCATTCCCGCCGCGAGGCTCCCCCCGACGTCCCGCCGCTCGTTCTCCGCAAGTCCCGCGTCTTCGGCGACACGACGGTGAGCATCTGGGACCGCCCGTGAACGCCATCGGGCTGGTTGCCTGAATTAAAACGATTGTCATTGACTTTTTCCATTAACCCGAACATCCTCCATGTCCAAACACACCATCGCTTGGCTTCCCGGTGACGGCGTCGGCACCGAAGTCATGGAAGCCGCCAAACTCTGTCTCGACGCGCTGAAGTTCGACGCCGAATACATTCACGGCGACATCGGCTGGGAATTCTGGAAACGCGAAGGTAATCCGCTGCCCGACCGCACCCTCGATGTGCTGAAAAAAACCGAGTGCGCGCTGTTCGGAGCGATCACCTCGAAGCCGCGCGACGAAGCCGCCGCCGAACTCAACCCCACCCTGCAAGGAAAAGGCTACGATTACTTCTCGCCGATCGTGCGCCTGCGGCAGGAACTCAATCTGCACACCAACGTCCGCCCGTGCAAAGCATATCCCGGCAATCCGCTGAACTACAAGGACGGCATTGACATCGTCGTCTTCCGCGAGAACACCGAGGGAATGTACGGCGGAGTGGAATTCCATCCGCTGCCGCAAAACGTGTTCGACGCTCTCTGCGCGCACAAGAAGATGAAAAAATTCGGCGACTACGGTCTCGACAACGTCGCCGTCACGCTGCGGATCATGTCGCGGCAGGGTTGCCGCAGCATCGTGAAGGAAGCGTTCAAATTCGCGAAACGGCACGGGCGGCGCTCGGTCACCATCTGCGATAAACCGAACGTCCTGCGCGAGACCGGCGGCCTGATGATCCGCACCGCGCGCGAAGTGGCCAAAGAGTATCCCTCGATCCCGCTCTATGAAACGAACATTGACGCGCAGTGCATGTGGCTGGTCAAGAATCCCCATGACTACGAAGTGATCGTCGCGGAAAACATGTTCGGCGATATTCTCTCCGATCTCTGCGCGCAGCTCGTCGGCGGACTGGGTTTCGCCTCGTCGGGCAACATCGGCGACGACTATGCCGTGTTCGAACCGACGCACGGCAGCGCGCCGAAATACACGGGCCTGTACAAGGTCAACCCCATTGCCACGCTGCTTGCCGCCAAACTCATGCTCGACTGGCTCGGCGAAAGCGACATGGCGGTGCGGCTGGAAAACGCGGTGGCGGCGGTGATCGCCGAGGGCAAAATTCGCACCTATGACATGGGCGGCAAGTCCACCACCATCGAAATGGCCAAAGCCGTCGTCGAGAAAATCGGCAAGTGAGCCAGGAAGCAAACTGGCCGCGCACGCATCGCGTCGCGGTCGGCGCGTATATTTTCCGCGGAGATCGCGTGTTGCTCGTGAAGCGCCGCAATCCGCCGCTGACCTTCGCTCCGCCCGGCGGCAAATTGCACGTGGATGAAGACCCGGTCGCCGGGCTGCGTCGCGAAGTGCGCGAAG